>JAYVJS010000080.1:0-3499 GCA_043769075.1 Gemmatimonadota bacterium
CGGGAAGTCGACCTTGCTCAAGATCATGGCGGGGGTCGATCCTGACTTTATCGGTCATGCCAAGCCGGCCGACGGGATCCGAATCGGGTACCTGTCTCAGGAACCGACCCTCGACCCGGCCAAGGATGTTCGCGGCAACGTGGAGCTGGCCGTGAGTCACACCCGGGCCTTGCTGACCCAGTTTGAAGAAATCAGCATGAAGTTCGCGGAACCGATGAGCGACGACGCCATGAATGCGTTGCTCGAAAAACAAGGCAATCTGCAAACGACCATCGACGCCCTTGGGGCGTGGGAGTTAGACCGGAAGCTCGACATCGCCATGGATGCCTTGCGCTGTCCGCCGGGGGATGCCGACGTCACCAAGCTGTCGGGTGGCGAACGCCGGCGGGTGGCGCTCTGCCGGGTCCTTTTGGAACAGCCAGACCTGCTCCTCCTCGATGAGCCAACCAACCACTTGGATGCCGAATCGGTGGCCTGGCTGGAACGGCATTTGGCCGAATTCCCTGGCACTGTGGTTGCCATTACTCACGACCGATACTTCCTGGACAACGTGGCCGGCTGGATTCTGGAGCTCGACCGGGGCGAGGGGATTCCCTGGGAGGGCAACTACTCCAGTTGGCTCAGCCAGAAGCAGAAGCGGCTGGAGCACGAGGAACGGTCGGCCTCGGCGCGGCGGCGGACGTTGGAACGAGAACTCGAGTGGATCAACTTGTCGCCAAAGGCCCGGCAGTCGAAGGGTAAGGCCCGACTCAACGCCTATGAAGCATTGCTCGCTGAAGGCGAACGGGAGCAAGATGGGATCGCGGAAATCGCGATCCCGGTGCCCCCGCGACTCGGCGACGACGTCGTAATCGCCAAGGCGGTCAAGAAAGGCTTTGGAGACACGTTGTTGTTCGACAACCTCAACTTTGCGCTCCCGAAAGGCGGGATCGTTGGGGTGATCGGCCCGAACGGTGCCGGCAAGACGACCTTGTTCCGGATGATCACCGGACAAGAGCAGCCGGACGGCGGCCAGCTGGTGGTCGGCTCGACGGTGAAGGTGGCCTACGTCGACCAATCCCGCGACTCGCTCGACCCGAACAAATCGGTCTACGAGGAAATCTCGGGGGGCCAGGACCTGCTTGATTTTGGGAAACGGCAGGTCAACGCCCGGGCCTATTGTGCGGGGTTCAATTTCAAGGGGGCCGACCAACAGAAGAAGGTCGGACTGCTGTCGGGTGGCGAACGGAATCGGGTCCACCTGGCCAAGGTCATCAAGAGCGGTGGCAATTTGCTGCTGTTGGATGAGCCGACCAACGATTTGGACGTCGACACCCTGCGGGCTTTGGAGGATGCGTTGCTTCGGTTCGCGGGATGTGCGGTCGTGATCAGCCACGATCGGTGGTTTCTCGACCGGGTGGCGACTCACATCTTGGCTTTTGAGGGTGAGAGTGAGGCCTACTGGTACGAGGGGAATTATCAGGACTACGCGGCGGACTACAAGAAGCGTAAGGGCGTTGCGGTGGATCAACCGCATCGGATTCGGTATCGGAAGCTGGTCCACTAGGCTCGGCACTCGGCACTCGGCGAAGGATATGGCACTGTTACGACAAAAGGTTTCGGTCCTACCCCCGCGGCTCGAGGGGCTTTCGGCCATTGCGACGAATCTCTCGTGGAGTTGGAATCGGGACGCTCGCGAGCTTCTGCGAATGATCGATCCTCCGTTGTGGCGGGAGACGCGGAACAATCCGATCGCCATGTTGCGAGAGGTGTCGCTGACCCGGCTCGAGCGGCTGGCGAAGGATTCGGATTTCCTGGCCCGGTACGACCGGGTCATGGGATGGGTGTCGATCGACCAGCAGCCCGACCGGACCTGGTTCGCCCGTCGGCACCCGGATCTGATGACCAGACCAGTGGCTTATTTCTGCGCCGAATTCGGGCTGCACTGCTCGGTGCCGATCTATAGTGGCGGGCTCGGGATCCTGGCCGGCGATCATTGCAAGACCGCCTCGGATTTGGGACTGCCGTTCGTGGGCATCGGCCTGTCTTACATGAAGGGCTATTTCGACCAACGGCTTCGAGCCGATGGGTGGCAGGAGGACAGCGACGAGTACGTCGATCCGGGCCTGACCCCTCTGCTGCCGCTCCGCGGGTCGAAAGGCGAGGCCCATTTGGCCGTGGTCGAGACGTTCGGCCGGCCGGTCCATGTCCAAGTCTGGACCATGAAGGTTGGGCGGATCCCGCTCTATCTGTTGGATACCAACCTCGAAGAGAATCACCCCGACGATCGGACGCTGCTCAATAAGCTGTACGCCGGTGGTGCCGATCTTCGACTGCGCCAGGAATGGCTGCTCGGCGTCGGCGGGGTCCGGGTCCTCCGGGCGGTCGGGGTCGACCCCGGGGTCTGGCATGCCAATGAGGGGCATGCTTCCTTCATGATGATGGAGCGGGTCCGGGAGCTGACGATAGCCGGCACGTCGTTCGAGGACGCCGTTGCTCAGGTTCGGGCCACCTCGGTCTTCACCACCCACACTCCGGTCCCAGCCGGTCATGACGCCTTTGATCTCGAGTATTTGGAGGCGTGTACCGGTCCGATCTGGGACGAGATGGGGGTCAGCCGGGAGAAGCTGTTCGGCCTTGGTCTCCATTCCGCTGGAACCGACCGGCGGTTTCAGATGACGGTTCTGGCCATGCGAACGTCAGCCCGAGTCAATGGTGTCTCGGAGCGACACGGCCAAGTGTCGCGGGAAATCTGGCACTCCTTGTGGCCAGGGCGATCGCAAGATGAGGTCCCCATCGGCGCCATCACCAACGGGGTGCACCTCGCGACCTGGATGGCGAATCCGATCATGGCGTTGCTCGACCGGCAGCTCGGGATGGATTGGGGCTTGCGGCTCGACGACCCAACCCTCCTAGAACAAATCAAGACCATCGACCCCCACGCGCTCTGGGAGGTCCACCAGGACCTCAAGGGCACATTGATGGGGTACATCCGGGAAGACGCACGCAAGCGGTTTGCCGCGCACTGGGAAGAGGCCAATCAGGTGGTGGCGGCCGGCACCCTGCTCCACCCGTACGCGCTGACCATCGGCTTTGCTCGGCGGTTCGCGACGTACAAGCGCGCTTCGCTGATCTTCCGCGATGTCGACCGACTCCACCGACTTTTGTGCGACAAACGACGCCCGGTTCAGATCATCTTCGCGGGAAAGGCCCATCCGGCGGACAATCCCGGAAAAACCATCCTCCAGGAGATTTACCGGAACACCCATGACAAGTTCTTCGAGGGGCGAGTTGCCTTCCTTGAGGACTATGACATGCACGTGGCGACCGGCCTGGTTCAAGGTGTTGACCTGTGGCTCAATCTTCCCCGGGTCCCGTTGGAGGCGTGCGGCACCAGCGGGATGAAAGCGGCGTTCAATGGGATCCCCCAACTGGCAACCATCGACGGGTGGTGGGAAGAAGGGTACGACGGGACCAATGGCTGGGCCATTCCGTACGCGCACGACTCCGCGGAAATCGA
>JAYVJS010000081.1:0-5210 GCA_043769075.1 Gemmatimonadota bacterium
CCGGAAGCACACCGCCCCTTTTTGTCCAATCGAAAGCCGGTTCTCCGTGGGCTCGCCGTTGATGAGAAAACGGCCTTTTGGTTCGAGTACGTTCGACGCCTGGGCCCCATCGCCACCGGTTTCTTCGCCGACTTGAAACAACAGAGCGATCCGTCGCTCCCCGCCGGACCGCAGTGTCTCGGCGGCGGCAATCATCGCGGCCGCGATGCCCTTGGCGTCGCAGGCGCCTCGGCCGTAGATCCACTCCTCGTCCTCGTCCACCGGCAGGTCGGGAGGGACGACATCGAGATGGGTCGACAGGACGACGATCGGCGCCAGGTCGAGGGTGGCGTAGAGTACGTCCCGGTCCGGCTCGACCGGGAGCCGTCGCACCGAGTAGCCCATTGACTCCAAGAGGGCCGCCATGAAATCGACCACCGCCCGCTCTTGCCCCGTGGGGGAAGGAATCTCCACCAGCTGGCGGGTCAATCGAATCGGATCGATTACCATCGACTCATGGTTCCGGCTCGGGCCGGGCAAGCGACAGCGCGACTGACCCGACGAGGACGGTGACGATGACGGCCAATGATAGGACCGTCGACAGGTGGACCCAGTATGAGAGGGCCATCTTGAGCCCGACAAATCCCAGGATCAGGGCAACTCCCGGCTTGAGGTATCGGAATCGGTTCATCGCGTCGGCGAGCACAAAGAACATGGCCCGTAGGCCGAGGATTGCCATGATGTTGGAACTGAAAATGATGAAGGTGTCCCGAGTCACCGCGAAAATCGCGGGAATGCTGTCAATCGCGAACACCACATCGGTCCAATTGACGATCACGACGACCAGAAACAGCGGGGTCGCGAGCCAGCCCTTCCGGGTTTTGACGAAGAACTGGTCGCCTTCGTAGGCGCCTGACATTGGGATCAAGCGGCGGGTCAGCTTGACGATGGGGTTCTTCTCGGGCTCGAGCCGAATGTCGCTCTCCCGGAACATCTTGATGCCGGTATAGATCAGCAGGGCGCCCAAGAGATAGATGATCCACTCAAATCGGGCGATCACGGCCGAGCCGACGACGATCATCAGGCCCCGAAGGACGATGGCCATGAAGATGCCCCAACTCAACACTCGGCGTTGGGCCGTTGCCGGAACGGCGAAGTATTCGAAGATCAGCAAAAAGACGAAGAGGTTGTCGACGCTCAACGTGAGTTCGATCAAATAGCCGGCATAGTACTCAAGGGCGGCCGTGGTCCCGAGTTGCCAGAGCACAGCCAGTCCGAAGCTCAGCGCGGTCGCTACGACGGCACCGCTCCACCATGCGGCTGCCCTGATCGAGAGCGTCTGTCGGGAGACGAACGCGAGGTCGGCTGCCATCACCACCGCAACGACGCCCCCGAAGATCACCCAGATTTGAGCATGTTCGGCCAGACGGCCTCCGATAGCGGGTCCAAGAGGTGGGGAAACTAGCCGGTCGTGGTGACGGTGGCGAACTGCAACACCTGGCACGGTACTCTGTTGTGCAACAAATCATCGAGGCCTCGTCATACCGGCTAGTCCCCCAAAGCGCCAAAGAACAACCGAGGACGCCAGTGGCCAGTCAAGTAGTGGTGGTGGGCCAGGGGCTCGCAGCCGTCGCAACGGCCCACGCTCTGCTGGGGCGGGGTTGCGCCGTGCTACTCATCGAAGAGCGGGAGCCGGTCGTCGTCGCGGGGCCATCGGCCGAGGTCGAGTCCTATCGGCCCTGGTGGCCGTGGGACGAGGTCATGACTCGCTTGGCGTCCCATGGAACCGATCTACTCGACCAACTGCATCTCGCAGCCGGCGGCGCCTTCGATATGAATCGCCGGGGCCAGCTGTTGGTTGCGGCGGAACCGGACACCGCAAATCGGCTCCAGATTGCCGCCGGCCGATACGCTGCCTCCGGCGGCGGGCCGCTTCGCGAACATACCTCACCCGATTGGTACTTGCCGCCGCCACTGGACGGGGTTCGGGGGGTCCCGGGCGGACTGGATTTACTTGAAGGCCGAGGCCTGCTCGGCGCAATGCCATTCTTGGGCCCCGGCGCCCGACTCGGGGTCATGGTTCGTCGCGCTGGATGGGTCGACGGGCGGGGCCTGCGGCGGTGGCTTCTGGGTGTTTTTCGAGCCGGCGGCGGCACCAGTGCCTCTGACTCGTTGAGCGGGGCCGTACGGGCCGGCACCGAGGGCTGGACCATCTCGCTGGCTTCCGGCCTCAAGGTCAGGGCCGACGGCATCGTGCTCGCCGGGTCGCGGGCGGCATCGCTGGCTCGGAAGATCGGTGTCGACCTCAGTCTGCTCAGCGGTACCCGGTTCGCCGCGGTCCTTCGAGGTTCGGCGACCCTCCTCGGCACCGCGCCACCAATGGTCACCGTTTTAAACGCCCCCGAGTCGGACGACGGTAGCGCACCGGACCTCCGAGCCGACGGGGCGGACCTCAGGATCGAGCGGCTGGTACCCAGAGCGGCAACGGCCGACGGGCCTGCCCTCGCCAGCTCAATCCTGGGGCGGATCGCCGAGACGGTGCCCGGCCTAACGACCCACCGGGGTCCGCCGGATCGGCTCGAAGTCAGCCTGACCGCAGCAACGATCGGGCTCGATCGCCGCCCACTCGCCGGAGTCGTCGACCGACGAGGGTGCTACGTCGTGACCGGCCTTGAGGCGGATGTCAGTCTCACGCTCGGTGCCGCGGACCTCGTGGCGGGGTACTTCGGTCATGATCGTCTGCCCTCGGTGGCTCCCGCCGTCGCCCCCAGCCGGTTGACCTTACCGATTGATTTCTGAACGAAACAGTCGTATTTCTCTCCCCGTGGTGAAACACACCTCTTGAGGAGTTGAGCTACGATGCGGATTGGGACGGTAGGATGTGCGGCGTTAGTGCTGTGGTTAGGGCTCAGCGGGTCGACGGCGGCCCAGGCCAAGCCCCTGCCCTCGCCGCGGGATTCGGTCAAAGCAACGATCGGCGGGGCTACCGTCGAGGTCAACTACGGCCGGCCGTTCAAAAAGGGCCGCCTGGTCGTCGGTGTCGGCGGCTTGATACCCTACGACCAAATCTGGCGCACCGGCGCCAACGAGGCCACCTCGTTCGTCACCAGCGGCACACTCATGATGGGCCGTTTGATGGTGCCGCCTGGGAAGTACACCCTGTACACTCTGGCAAGTAAGTCGGGCTGGAAGCTGATTGTGAACAAACAGACCGGTCAGTGGGGCACCGAGTACAAGCCCGAGATGGATCTCGGCCGGGTCGACCTGCAGGTCGAAAGTCTCCCAGCCGTGGTCGAGCAATTCACGATTAAAGTTGTGCCCACCGGCAGTACCGGTCAGATCCGCCTCGAGTGGGACAAGACCGCCGCCTCCGTCTCCTTCATGGTGCACTAGGATGAAAGAACAAGATCGCGAGCCCCTCGCCACCGTCGCCCTGATCGCCGCCTTTGCGGATGGGTTTCGCGGCCCGGAGGAGGTCGCTCAACTTCAGGCGATTGCCAAAGACATCGGCGGCAGCGACTACGATACGATCGCCCGCAACGTCCTCAGTGGGCAGACCAAACTCAACGATGTCGTCGGCCGGCTCTCCGATGAGGCTCGGCCACAGGCGTACGAGCTCGCGGTCTGCGTGGTCCACGCCGATGGGGTTGCGAACGAAAAGGAGAAGGCATTCCTTGCCGAGCTCAAGACCGTGTTGAAGCTCGACCCAGCCAGTGCGGCGGAGGTCGATACCGTTGCAGCCGGCTTGGGCGGAGCGTCAGCCACGGTGCCGGCCGTGGTGGCTGTGGCCACGGCGGCCACGCCGGCAGCTCAAGAAGAGCTGATTCTGAACAGCGCGATGTTGACGGGGGCCCTCGAATTGTTGCCCCAGAACGTGGCGACCTTGGCCATCGTCCCGCTCCAGCTCCGGATGGTCTACAAGATCGGACAAAGCCACGGCCAGAAACTCGATGCCGAGCAGATCAAGGACATGGCGGGGGCCGTTGGGATTGGGGCGGCCGGGCAAGTCATGGAAGGGGTTGCCCGGAAGCTGCTGGGTGGCCTGGCCAAGGGACTGCTGGGCCGAATGCTGGGTGGGGTTGCAGGCGGGGTTGCCTCGACCGCGGCCGGAGCGGGCCTCAGCTTTGCCACCACGTACGCCTTGGGCCACGCGGCCCAGCAATACTACGCCCAAGGTCGCACGCTCAGTCGTGACGATCTTCGGGCCTTGTTCGGAAAGCTCCGGGTCGACGCCCAGACGATGTACCCCAAGGTCGAAGCCAAGATCAGAGACCAGGCCAAGACGCTCAACCTGTCCGACGTGCTCAAACAGGTTCGAGGCTAGAAGCTCCTCCCAAGCTGGGCCCAAAATTAGCGGGAGACCCTCACCACGGGTCTCCCCTTTTTTTGGGCAATGAGCCGATCGCTCGGCGGCCTGCGCGTGTGCGTCAGTGGGTTGACTCAGACGCTGGAGTGGAGGAATATGAATCACCTTTCCCAGGCCAGCCGTGGACCAGAGCGCGTCCGACGTTACCCAACTTCTTCTCGACCTGTCGGCGGGCAGGCCGGAGGCGTTGGATCGGCTCCTACCGGCTGTCTATGCCGAGCTCAAGGTTCTTGCCTCGTCGCAGCTTCGCCGAGAGCGACCGGATCACTCCCTCAGCCCGACGGGGCTGGTGCACGAGGCCTTTCTCAAGCTGGTCGACCAACGATCGGTCAATTGGGCAGGCCGGTCGCATTTCTTCGGGATCGCGGCCCAGGCGATGCGGCGGATCCTGGTCGATCATGCCCGGCGCCGGGTGGCTCAGAAGCGGGGCCGCCAACACCAGGTCAGCATGAGCACCGACCCGCAGCTCGCCACGCCGGCGCCGTCGGACGACATCTTGGCGGTGGACGAGGCCTTGGAGCGGTTAGCGTTGGTCGATACCCGGCAGGCTCACCTGATCGAGCTCCGGTATTTTGCCGGTCTCTCGATCGAGGAGACCGCCGCCATCCTCGGCGTGTCGGCGGCCACGGTCAAGCGCGATTGGGCGTTAGCCAGGGCTTGGCTCCAGCACGAACTCTCTCCGTGACGGCCACTGGCGAGTGGGGCACTGATGCCGCTTTCGCCTGAGCGGTGGCAGGTCATCCGCTCCGTCTTCGGGGAGCTTTCCGACCTTCCCGCCTCCGAGCGGGACGCTCGGTTGGCCACCCTTGCGGGCGACGATGCCGACCTTCGGGCTGAGATTGGGGCCCTGCTCGTTGCCGCCGAC
>JAYVJS010000082.1:0-11560 GCA_043769075.1 Gemmatimonadota bacterium
GATGTCGGAATGGAGATAACGGACCCGAATCCCCACTTGCTGGAGATAGTCGGTGAGATCTTCCGACATCCGTTTCGTCAGGGTGGTGACGAGGACTCGTTCACTGACCGCGACCCGTTTCCTGATCTCCTCGAGCAGGTCGTCCACCTGCCCTTTGACTGGGCGGACCTCAACCATAGGATCGACGAGAAAGGTCGGCCGAATGATTTGCTCGACGACATGCCCAGCCGAGAGTCCGAGCTCGAATTCGCCGGGTGTCGCCGAGACCATGATGAGCTGCGGCGCCAGGGCTTGAAACTCTTCGAACGTCTGGGGACGGTTGTCGAGGGCGCTTGGGAGGCGGAAGCCATATTCGACCAAGGTCTTTTTCCGGGCCTGATCACCGTTGAACATCCCGCCGATCTGCGGAATGGTGACGTGAGACTCGTCGATGACGACCAAGAAATCCGCCGGGAAATAATCCAACAAACACGCCGGTCGTTCCCCGCTCCGCCGGCCACTGAGCGGTCGGGAATAGTTCTCGATCCCTGGGCAGGTTCCAATCTCGAGGAACATGTCGATATCGAAATTGGTTCGGGACTCAAGCCGCTGGGCCTCCAGGAGCTTACCGGCGGCCCGAAACTCCGCCAGCCGGTCCGCCAACTCGGCCCGGATGACCTTCACGGCCCGCTCGACATTGGGTCGATCGGTCACGTATTGGGTGGCCGGCCAAATCGCACTGGTGTCGAGTTGCGAAATCGTTTTGCCGGTCAGCGGTTCGATCTTGGAAATCCGTTCGACCGTGTCGCCCCAGAGTTCCACCCGAACGGCTTGCTCGGCATAGGCCGGGTAGATCTCGACCGTATCACCTCGGACCCGGAACGTGCCTGGTTCAAACGACACATCATTGCGATGGTACTGAATGGCCACGAGGTCGGCGAGAATCGCATCGCGGCCCTTTTCCTCACCCTGTTTGAGGGTCAGCATCATCCGTCGGTAGGTGGCCGGATCCCCGAGCCCGTAGATCGCGCTCACCGTCGCGACGATGACGACATCGTCCCGCTCCATGAGGCTCGAGGTGGCCCGCAGCCGCAGCGATTCGATGTCCTCGTTGATCGAGGCGTCCTTCTCGATGTACATGTCGGTGGAAGGAACGTATGCCTCTGGCTGGTAGTAGTCGTAGTACGACACGAAGTACTCGACGGCGTTCGCCGGCATGAACTGCTTCAGCTCGCCGTAGAGCTGGGCGGCCAGCGTTTTGTTGTGGGACAACACCAAGGTGGGCTTGCCGTAGTTCGCCAGGACGTGGGCCAGGGTCATGGTCTTGCCCGAGCCGGTAACCCCGAGCAACGTCTGGTACTTCTGCCCCGCGACGAGGCCGGCCGTGAGCGCGGCAATCGCCCCGGGCTGGTCACCGGCCGGCGAAAACGGAGCTTGGACTTCGAAACGGGGCATAGGCGGGGGAATCTATGTCGGTTTTTCTTCGGGGTCCAGACCCCGATCCCTCAGCCCTGCCAGGTGAGCACGCCGCCCCACTGGGCCACCGAAATCGGCATCACCGACAGCCGGGGCAATCGAACCAGATCCGATCCGGCAAAGACCGCGGACGCTTTGGCCTCACTCAGCGTCACCGGCCGGGCGACTCGCTTGACCGGCACCAGATCGACAACCACCAGCTTGGGATCGGATTGCTTCGGATCCGGATAGGCCGCCTTGGTGACCCGGGCGATCCCGACAATCTGCTTTTCGCTCCCGGTGTGATAGACGAAGCACTCGTCCCCAACAGCCATGGCTCGGAGATGCTTGAGCGCCACCGGGTTCCCGACTCCGTCCCAGACACCCTTCCGATCTCGCTCGAGGTCGTCATACGAATAGGTCGACGGTTCGGTCTTGAGCAACCAGTAGTTCGCCACAGCACAATCTCCAGTGAATGTTAGCCAGCCGGTGCTTCGCGGCGATCGACCGACACCACGCCTTTGATGCGTCGAACCGCTTTGAGGACCTTGGCGAGGTGGGTGAGGTTGTCGACTTCGACGAAGATGGTTCCAAACGCGGCCCCGTCCTTGGTGTGCAAGTCGGCGCGACGAATGTTGGTGCCGGTCTTGCTCACGGCTTGAAGAATATCGGCGTAGAGGCCGCGCCGGTCATCGGCGTTCAGCACCAAACGAACCGCGAATGACTCGCCCGCCTGTTCTTGCCAATCGATCTCGACCCGTCGATCGCCCTCCTGCAGACTCAGCAGATTGGGACAGTCGGCTCGGTGGATCGAGATGCCCCGCCCTTGGGTCACGTACCCCACCACGGGATCGCCGGGCACCGGCTGGCAACACTGGGCATACCGGACCAGGAGGCCGTCGACCCCTTGGATCTTGATGCCGCGGCCAAGCCGGATCCGGTTGAGCATCCGGCCGAAGACCGTCGGTTTCGGCTCGTGAAGATCTTCATCGGTCAAGTCGGGATAGAGGGCCTTCATGACCTGCCCGATCGCCAGGTCGCCTCGTCCGATCGACACCTCGAGGGCCTTCCCTTCGGCCAGTCCCAGCGTTTTCGCCGCCCGGTCGAGGATCGCCGCATCGGGATGATCCAGGCGACGGCGTTTGACCTCACGGGCGAGGATGTCGCGGCCGAGTCCGACACTCACGGTCTCTTCCTCGTGCCGGACCCACTGCTTGATCGCCTGCCGAGCCCGCCCAGTCCGGACGTGACTGAGCCAATCCCGGCTTGGCTTGGCCGTCGGCGAGGTCAGGATTTCGACCGTGTCGCCGTTCTTGATTTCGCGATGCAAGGGAGCGATTCGGCCATTGACCTTGGCGCCCTGGCACCGGAGGCCCACCTGGGTGTGGACGAAGAAAGCGAAGTCGATTGCCGTCGCCCCTTTGGGTAACTGTTTGACATCGCCCTGGGGTGTGAAGACAAAGATCTCGTCCTGATAGAGATCGAGCTTCAGAAACTCGAGGAACTCTTCCTGGTTGTGAGTTTCCTGCTGCAGTTCGAGCAACTCCCGGAACCACTCAAAATGCTGGTCGAACTCGTCTCGGGTATTCCGGTCGGATTTCGACCGATCAGACTTGTAGAGCCAATGAGCCGCGATCCCGAATTCAGCCGTCCGATGCATTTCGGGGGTCCGGATCTGCACCTCGTAGAGCTGACTGCCCGGCCCAAAAACCGTCGAATGGAGCGACTGATACCCATTTGACTTCGGGCTCGCGATATAGTCCTTGATCCGATCCTGCACCGGGGTCCAGTTGTGGTGGAGGATGCCGAGGACATGGTAGCAGGCCGGAACATCCGGCACGACGATCCGGAGTGCCATCATGTCGTAGACCTGGTCGAACGGCAACCCTCGCTTTCGCATCTTCTGATAAATCGACCAGAGATGTTTCGGACGTCCGGTGACGTCGGCGTGCTCGATCCCGGCCTTGGCCAGTTCGCCCTCGAGCGGTCGCCGGAGCGATTCAATCATTTCCTCGCGTTCCGCACGCTTCGACGCCACCAGGCGGGCGAGCCCGGTGTATTCCTCGGGCTCGAGAAATTTGAAGGCCAAATCCTCGAGTTCCGCCTTGACCTTGGCCATCCCAAACCGGTGCGCCAGCGGGGCGTAGATTTCGCCGGTTTCGGTGGCGATGCGCTCCTGTCGTTCGGGAGACAGGTGCTCCAGTGTCCGCATGTTGTGGAGCCGATCGGCCAGCTTGATGATGATGACCCGAGCGTCCTTGGCGATCGACATCAAGAGTTTGCGATAGTTCTCGACCTGTTCCTCGGCCCGACTCCGGAAGGTGAGGTGAGAGATCTTGGTCAGACCATCGACGAGGTCGGCTACTTCGGGCCCGAACTCCGCCGCAATATCGTCGACCCCGAGCTCCGAATCTTCAACGACATCGTGCAACAGCGCGGCGGCGATCGACGTGGAATCCAGGAATTGATCGACCAGGATGGTCGCTACGGCGATACTGTGCGAGACGAAGTCATCGCCCGACATCCGCTTCTGTCCCCGATGGGCCGAAGCGCTGAAGGCCAACGCCCGATCCACCAGCGCGAGATCCAACCGGTCAGCGTGCTTCGCGAGCACCGCCCGAAACTCGGCGACCGGATCGAGGGCGGTTCCCGTCACAGGAGGCCTTGGGTCGCGAAACTCGTCCAGCGATCACCGGCCACGATCACATGGTCCAATAGCGGAATGCCGATCACCGAACCTGCGGCGACCAGCTGACCGGTGATGGCCCGATCTTCGGGCGACGGGGTGGGGTCGCCGCTCGGATGGTTGTGGACCACGATGATTCCGGCCGCAGCCGCGGCAATCGCGGCCCGAAACACCTCGCGGGGATGCACCATCGACCCGGTCAGGACTCCCCGCGAAATGAACACCGTCCGCACCACCTCACGCTGAATGGATAGGGCCAGCACATGAAACTCCTCGACCTCGAGATCCCGAAGCCGGTCGCCGATCAGGCGGACGACATCCTCCGGGGTCCTGATCCGGCTCCGGGGCGGCCGCTGCTCACGAGCGAACCGGCGGCCCAATTCGAGCGCCGCCACCAGACGCCCCGCCTTCGCCCCACCGATCCCCGCCGCCGCTTTGAGCTCCCCGATCGGGAGGCTCGCCAGCCGCCGCAGCGACCCATCTGCCGCCCGGTGGACCCCCTCCGCGACCTCGACAACGGAGCGGCCCGGTAACCCCGTCCCTAACACAATGGCTAGCAACTCCACCGTCGTCAATGCGCGCTGGGCCCAAGCCGCCCCAAACGCTCCCTCGGGCGGTCGCCCCCCTGGGCCAGGAGTGTCAGCTTGTTCATCCCCAACTCTACTTCAGCCCAGCCTGTGCGTCTCATCAATAAACCGCGAGCCGGGGCAAAACAAACGGGAGGCCAACCGCCTCCCGTCCCCTACCGCCGATCGCTTCGTGGCGATCCCCCGGCGCTACCCAGCGGCGCCGTGACACTTTTTATACTTCTTGCCGGAACCGCACGGACAAGGATCGTTTCGGCCAACGACCGGCATATTGCCGCCCGGCCCACCGACCCGGCCCACACTGCTCTGGACCATCGGTGGTGGGGCCGGCAGGGATCGGGCCGGCTCGGCAAACAGGTCGTCGGTCGAGGGACCCGATGGCGGCGGTGGAGCCGGGCGGCGCGGCGGCGGGGGCGGAGGCGGACCTTCGGCGCTGACCTGAACCTTGAGATACCGATCGGCAAAGGTGGCCCGGAGGTCTCGGATCAGGTCTTCGAACATTTCGAAGGCCTCCTTCTTGTACTCGACCAACGGGTCCTTTTGCCCGTAGGCTCGGTACTGGATCGCATTCCGGAGCAAGTCGAGGTCGTAGAGGTGGTCTTTCCACTTCTCGTCAATGACCCCGAGCGTTACTTGCGCCAACACCTGTTGGTCGACATCCGGCACGCCCACACTGGCCCCGAAATCATGGAGGTATTCCACCTTACGATGGAAGGCCGCCTCCGCCTCGGCCTGAGCCGCCACCCGGATCCGGTCCACCGTCGGGGTGGCTTTTGAGTCGAGGATCGCATCAGGGGAGACCAAGAACTGCATCGTCAGCGCGGTCTTGAGACCCTCGCGATCCCAGGTCGCCGGATCGCCGGCGTCCTCGAGGAATTTGTCCACTGAGTGCCCCACGGCCGAAGCAATCATCCGGCGCGCCTCGGCCTTCAATTCCTCACCCTTTTCGATCGCAAACAACCGCAGGGAGTAAATGACCTCGCGCTGCTGGTTCATGACGTCGTCGTACTCGAGGAGCCGTTTCCGTTGCTGGAAATTCTGAAGCTCGACCCGCTTCTGGGCCGACTCAATGGCCGCGGTCACCAGCTTCCCGGTAATGACTTCTCCCTCTTCCGCGCCGGCCCGGTCCATGTACCGGGCGATCCGGTCGGACCCGAACAGTCGCATCAGGTCGTCCTCGAGAGAGAGGAAGAACAGCGACGCACCGGGATCGCCTTGTCGACCGGCCCGGCCTCGGAGTTGCCGATCAATTCGGCGCGACTCGTGGCGCTCGGTGCCGATGATCTGGAGCCCGGCCTCTTTCGTCTTGAGGTCAAGCCCCTTCCCCAGTTTGATGTCGGTGCCACGGCCGGCCATGTTCGTGGCGATTGTGATCGACCCTGGCTGCCCGGCCCCCGCGACGATCTCAGCCTCCCGCTGGTGGTACTTGGCGTTCAACACCTCATGCTTGAGACCCCGACGTTTGAGCATTTTGCTCAGGGTCTCCGACACCTCCACCGACGTGGTACCGATCAGAATCGGGAGGCCGAGCTGGTGCAGCCGATCGATTTCATCGAGCACCGCGTTGAATTTTTCCCGCCGGGTCTTGTAGATCTGATCGGGCTGGTCATTGCGACAAATCGGCCGGTTCGTCGGCACGACCAGTACTTCAAGCCCATAGATGGAGTAGAACTCGGACTCTTCGGTTTCGGCGGTGCCGGTCATCCCGGCCAGCTTGTCAAACATCCGGAAATAGTTCTGGATGGTAATCGTGGCGAGGGTCTGGGTCTCGCCCTTGATCTGGACGCCCTCCTTGGCCTCCACCGCCTGATGGAGGCCATCGGCCCAGCGGCGGCCGGCCAGCACCCGCCCGGTATACTCGTCGACGATCAGGACCTGATTGTCCTGGATGATGTATTCGATGTCCTTCTCGTACAACGCATGGGCCTGGAGCAACTTGTGGATGATGTGGAGTTTCTCGCTCTTGGCGGCATACTCCATCTCGACCCGTTGGCGTTCGTTCCGTTTCTCGGAGACGGTAAGGTCGGGGTCCTTCTCGATCCGGTGGACCACTTCGGAAATATCGGGCACCAGAAACAGCCCCGGCTCATCGGGCGATAGGGCGGCACTTCCTTGGTCCGTGAGGTGAACCGAGTGCCCCTTTTCGTCCAGCACGAAGTACAGGACCTCATCGATCCCGCGCATCTCCTGTTGCTTGGTGGGCAGTTTGCGGTCGGCCAAGTGACGGAGTTCGGCTTGTTGCACCAACTGCTTGACCCCGGTTTCGTTCAGAAGCTTGAGCAACTTCTTGTTCTTCGGCATCCCAAGCTGGGCCTGATACAGCTTGGAGCCACCGTCCTGCTTGGTCTTGTCGCCGGCGAGCAGCGGCTCAGCTTCCGCGATCAGTTGGTTGACGACGGCCGTCTGCTTCCGGACCAAGTCGGCCACCCTCCCATTGAACTCGGAATACTTGGTGTCGCCCTCGTTTCCGACGGGACCGGATATGATGAGTGGAGTTCGCGCTTCGTCGATCAGAATCGAATCGACCTCGTCGACCATGGCGAAGGCATGGTCGCGCTGCACCCGGTGCTCGATCGCGAACACCATATTGTCCCGGAGATAGTCGAACCCGAATTCGTTGTTCGTCCCGTAGGTGATGTCCGCGAGATACCCCGCCCGCCGCTCGGCGGTCTGGGGCTCGGTATCGTCGATGCACCCGACGGTCAGACCCAAATATGAGAACAGATGGCCCATCCACTGGGAATCCCGGCGGGCCAGGTAATTATTGACGGTCACCAAATGGGCCCCGCGGCCGGCCAGTGCGTTCAGGTAGAGCGGGAGGGTGGCGACCAGTGTCTTGCCTTCACCGGTTCCCATCTCAGCGATCTTGCCTCGATGCAGCGCGATCCCGCCCATCAACTGGACGTCGTAGGGCACCATATCCCAGACCAGCTCATGGCCCGTCACCATGACGGTTGACCCCACCAACCGGCGGCAGGCTTCCCGGACCGTGGCGAAGGCCTCAGGCAGCAATTCGTCGAGGATCGCGGCGACGGACCCCTTGTAGGCATGCTCGAGATCGTGGAATTCGCCCTCGAGCCGTTCCCGCTCCTCGGGGTCGGCGCACTGATGCTTCTTGCTCCGGACCGTCTCCAGTGCTGTTTTTGCAGCCCCGGTCCGATCAGCGAGGACCCCGCGAAACCGAGCGGTTTGGCCCCGGAGCTCGTCCTCGGACAGGGTCGCGACCCGGACCTCGTGACGGTGAATCTCCGCCAGCAGAGGGGTGAGTTTTTTGGCGTCCCGCTGGTGCCGGGTGCCGAAGAACTTTGCGATAATGGCGTTAAGAAACATCAGGCTTCCCGATACAGGCTGTGGGTCTCGATGTACTGGGCCACCGAATCGGGCACCCAGTAACGAATCGATAGGCCGGACCGAACCCGGCGCCGCACGGCCGTGGATGAAATCTCGATTCGCGGCACCGGCACGACCCGGTCCGCGACACCTTCAGGAACGGTCTCTCCGTCCCGGGCAAACACAACCACCTCCGCCTGGGCGCGGATCCCACTGGGGTCGCGCCACTTCGGAAACAGGGTCGCCGCATCGCTGCCGAGCAGCAAAACAACCGTAACCCCCGGAAATCGGCGGTGGACATCCGCGAGGGTCTCGACGGTATACGATAGCCCCGGACGGTCAACCTCAACCCGGTCGGTCACGATCGCCGGGTCGTTGGCGATAGCCAAGTCGACCATCGCCGCTCGGTGGTTACCAGGGGCCGAATGCTGTCCGGCCTTGAACGGCTGTTCACCGGCTGGAATGAGCCGAACCTGTGCCACCCCCACCACCTCGCGCGCCACACTGGCCACCACGAGATGCCCGTGGTGGATCGGATCAAACGAGCCCCCCAACACGGCAATCCGCATCTACCGGGCGCGGGCCGAGTCACCGGTCACCGCCGGCTCCGCGGGGCAGAAGCGCCGGGGCCCCTGACCAACGGCGAAGGTTTGGGCAATGTACCCGCAGGTTTCCTTAATGTCCTCGTCGTACCCGAGGCGGCGGTACGACAGCACCAACGTCGCGAGGGCGTCAGGAACAATGGCCGACCGGGGGTACTTGAGCACTAAAGAACGGAGGATCAGGACGGCCGAATTGTCGGCCTTGAAGTTGTAGTAGAAGAGGGCGCTCGCGTATTCCTTCTCCGCAAACTGATCGTTCAGTTGTCCGACTCGGGCCGCGGCCCGCTTCGCGGCACCGGTATTCGGATACCGGCTTTGCACCTCTTGGTAGACGCCAAGGGCGGTTTGTCCATAGGTCGGATCGAGCTCAGGCCGCTTCCACAACGCGGCGTAGGCATCGGCGGCCCGCAGCAGCGCGTCCGGAGCGAGCGAGTCATCCGGGGCCTCATCGGACAATCGGCGAAACTGGCGAACCGCGTCGAGTTCGTTCCCCAGCGCCAGCTCGATCTCGCCTTTGTAGAAGTTGAGCCGGGCAATCCGGGGATCGGCCACCGGCATCGCGGTGCCTAGCCGAGCGAAAACCTGGTTGGCTTCATTCCACCGCCCGGCGTTGAACGCCCGCTGGCCGACCTGCCACAGCGAGTCGATCGTTCGGGGGGAATTCGCCAGCACCGCCGACGGGGCCGCCTTCGGCTTTCCCTTAAAAGGCCAGCACGCCGACAGGGCCGTCGCCAACACGGCGACCATCACGGTTTTCCGAATCATTCGTCTCCATCCGCTGGCGGGTCCTTTGAGGCCGCGCCCAGCCCGTTGAGCTTCGTCACAGCGACCTGGCGAAGACTGTCCGCCACACCACTTGCCGCCAACACGGCCTGGTAGGCAACCGCGGCCCCCAAGGCGTCGCCGAGCAACACCCGGGCGTCGCCAAGGCCGATCTGGGCCCGGTTCCCCCGCGCCGTTTCTGTCTCGAATTCGAGTACCAGGCCAAACCACCGTTCGGCGGATCGCCCATTCTGCATCGACAGCGCATCCTGACCAAGCAGCACCGCGCAATCGGCGAGGCCGGCCCGGGCCGCGGACTTGATCCGGCTGTCATTGGTTCGCCGGAGTACGGTTCGGTAACTGCCCGCGGCATCGTCGCAGGCCACCGTGGCCCGCTGCGCCTCAGCGAGTTGCAGCAGCAACGAGTCAACCGCCCGAGCCGAGGCCGCAGCCGACAAGGCCGCCGGAAGCAGCCCGAGCGCATCCGACGCTTCCAGCTCGGCGCTCAGGGAGGTCCTGGCCAGTCGGCCTAACGGCCGACCCGGATCGAGAGCCCGAATGGCCAACACGGCTTGAACGACCGCCGCCCGCCCGCTCGAACCCGCCCGGTCGGCCGCCCGGGCGACCCGGTCGAGGCCGACGACGGCTTCCAGCACCCGGGTCGGATCCTCGCGAGCAAGGTCAGCGTACGCCGTCGCCGCTGCCGAGAAGTCGTCGGCCCGGAGGGCGGCCGCTCCCGCTTTGGCCCAGACCCGGCTCCGCGCTCCGCTTCGTTGCGCCGCCAGATACTCGCTGCCCGCCTTCGCGAAGCGCCCCTCGCGATACGCATCATCGCCGAGGCGCTCGTGGTCCGAGGCTGCGGCCGAACAGCCGAGGCCAACACCAGCCACCGCCAGGAGCCACCAATTCATGCGCCGAGGCGCCGCGCCATGGCGAGGTAGGCGCCGACCCTGGCGTTTCCGGGCCGCCGCCGGAGACACCGAGCCCACACTTCTTGGGCCCCGGTCGCATCCCCGGAGAGATAGTGGGCGAGACCGAGGGCCGCCTCGGCATCGCCGAACAGTGGCTGCGCCGCGATGATTCGCTCCAATTCCTCCCGGGCTTCCAACGGGCGGCCCGCTTCGAGGAGCAGGCGGGCCAACCGGTATCGAAGATCGTGAAAGTCGGGCCCGAGGCCAACCGCTCGTTGGTACTCGGTAATGGCCTCGTTGGAGTTACCGATTTCCGCGTAGGCATCGCCAAGGCCGGCATGAAGGTTCGCGAGGCGGGACGCCACCGGCCGAGAATAGCCCCCAGAACCGACGTGCCCGAGCGCAGCTGCCCGCTGGAAAGACGCATCCGCCTCCGCCGACCGGCCCAACTCCGCCAGCGTCACCCCGCGGTGGACCAACGCATCGATGTACCGAGGGTTGACCTCGAGGCTCTGATCAAAGGCCTCTACCGCCTTTTCAGGCTGGCCCAGCAGTGAAAGACAGAGGCCACGCAGGTGATAGACATCCGCGAACCGGCGACCTGACTCGAGGATCTCGTCGAGGATGTGGGTCGACCCGTAGTAGTCCTGAACTGCGAACCGTTCGTGGGCCTGCTGGAGAAGGTGCTCAGTGCTGACTCGCATGGCCGGTTGGTCCAGATTCCGATCCGAAAACGTTCACCGAACACTAGGGCGACACCCCCGTCGATGAACCACCCGACGCCAGGGTCGCAGGTAAGATCCCCGAGGCCTCGGAAAGGGCCCCGGGAATCTGGTAAGATAGCGTGGTCGGCGGATTTGCGCGGCGTTAGACTGACCGAAGAACCTCTTGGAAGTACCGGATCGTCCGCTCCAGTCCGGTCCGAAGATTAACCGAAGGCGTCCAGCCGAGAACCGACGTCGCCACCGAGATGTCAGGCTGGCGAACCTTGGGATCATCGATCGGGAGCGGCTCTCGCTTGATCTTGACGGACGAGCCGACCATCTCGCGAACCAGCTCGGCGAGCTGCAGCACGGTGAACTCCACCGGATTTCCAATGTTCGTGGGATCGACTCGATCCGAATTGAAAAGTCGATAGATCCCATCCACCAAATCCGAGACGTAACAGAACGAGCGGCTCTGGGTGCCCTCGCCATAGATCGTGAGGGGTTCGCCCTTCAGGGCCTGGACGACGAAATTGGAGACGAC
>JAYVJS010000083.1:0-2825 GCA_043769075.1 Gemmatimonadota bacterium
CTCGACGGTGTGCCGGGTGATGGCGTCTATGACCCGGACTCCGGTGGCTCGCCGGGTGGCCGGGTTGTAGAGGACCCGCTCAACGACGCTGTTTGGCCGGAGGGTCATCCGACCGGTGAGGCGGGCTGCCGGTAGGGTCGAATTGACGGCGCTGAAATACGATCGGGTGATGCAGCCACGGTGACACGGGCCGCAGTAGTGGCAGGCGCCCCGTCCACCATGCGGCTCGGTCAGGACCGCGCACCGGCCGATGGTCAGGACCCGTTCCCCTCCGAAGGCCTTGGCCAGCCGCTCCCGTCCGTGTAGCTCGGCGCAATTGAGGGCCATCGGCGGGAGGAACCGCCCATCGGGTAGCTGGGACAGACCCTCGGCCTGGCCGCTAATGCCGATGAATCGCTCGACGTAGTCGTACCACGGCTCGATGTCCCGGTACCGGATCGGCCAATCGACCCCGATCCCATCGCGGGCGTTCGCCTCGAAATCGAGGTCGCTCCATCGGTAGACCTGCCGGGCCCACATGATCGATCGCCCGCCCACCTGACGGCCGCGAATCCATTTGAACGGCTTGTCGCTCGGGAAGGTGTAGGGGTTCTCCCGGTCGTTGACGAAGAACTTGGCCGCCCATTCGTCGCAGGCGTAGCACTCCCGCTGGATGAACTGGTCTTGGGACAGGGCCTGCCGGTTGCCCCGCCCCCGAAAGGGAAGCCGCGCCACCGGGACGTGTTCGGCGTAGTCCCGTTCGGGGACGATGTCGCGGCCGGCCTCGAGGACCAAGGTCCTGAGTCCCCGTTCAGTCAGTTCCTTGGCCGCCCAGCCGCCGGTCATGCCTGAGCCGACGACGATGGCATCGAATCGGGTCGTGGGAACTGTCATGGGTCAAGAATCTACTCGAAAAATGGCCCGGATGAGTTAGGTTCCTCGAGCCCAGTGCCGATACTTGGGAAGGAGGGAGGGAACGAAGAACGATGCGAGTCCGAGACCTGATGACCACAGAGGTTTTCACCCTCAAAGCCAGCCAGAAGATCGTGGCCGCCGAGGAGGTGATGCGGTGGGCCCACGTCCGCCACGTGCCGGTCCTCGATGACCAGCACCGTCTGGTGGGCATCGTGAGCCAGCGCGACGTCCTCCGGGCCGCGATCTCAACCTTATCGACCGGGCTCGCGGCG
This sequence comes from Gemmatimonadota bacterium, assembly GCA_043769075.1. Classification (GTDB taxonomy): domain Bacteria; phylum Gemmatimonadota; class Gemmatimonadetes; order Gemmatimonadales; family GWC2-71-9; genus SHZU01. The sequence goes on from JAYVJS010000083.1 coordinate 1,167, forward strand.
GTCGAGAAGCGGCAGCACCTCGCCTCGGCCACGATCAGTCAGATCATGAAGCACCCGGTGCATACCATCGGCCCCGACGGCCTGGTCCAGGAAGCGGCCGGGACGATGCGACGCCTGAAGATCGGATGTCTCCCGGTGATCACGGACGACGGCCTGGTCGGCCTGGTCTCCGAGCACGATCTCCTGGCGGTCCTCGAGCACCTGGCCACCAAGAGCCTCGACGACCACCGCGGTTGATGACAGGTTCCCCTACAACCTGACCCCGATCGGGCTAGAAATTGAACTCGAGGCCCAGGTTCCAGGCGCCGTACGGTTGCAACCCACCCGCCTTCAAGGGGACCAGTCCGCTGGTGATGATCAACGGCCCGCCTTTGGTCTGGAACTTGAACCCCATGGTCCCGATGACCCGGGGATCCCGGCGGCTGGCGATGTTGGTGGGAATCACGGTCCGCGCGAACGGGGTGATGTAGCGAATCGGTCCCGGAAGCCGGAGGTCGCTCTCGCTGGTCTGCCATTCCGAGAGGACATCGACCGCGACCGTGGCCCAGGAAGTCATCAGATGGTCGAATCCGGCAGCGATCAACACCGCGTCGGTTCGGTGGGGTCCGGTCCACGCCAGATTGGAGGACCGACATCGACGGCGCCTCGACTCGGGTCAGCCTGATCGTGCCGCCGTAAGGCGGATCAGGCTCGTTGTCACTTTTCTTCCGCGACTCGTTTGGCGAGTTGGGCCCGGGCTCGGGACGCGAATTGCCGGCAGGCCTCACCATCGATGAGCGCGTCCGGGTTGCCGGCCTTTCGGGCGTCGACTCGCTCCCAGAACGACGACGCGCCCGGATGAACGGTGACCAAGATGTCACACCGGAGACGGTCGAGCGTCGAGGAGCTCCGGGCGAAGTCAGCCAGGGCCTCAGGGTAGCTCGTGCTGTTGGAGAACCGGAATCCCTCGACCGAGATCGGCGTTTGGCTATCGGCATAGACCAGCCCGAGGCACCGGGCGCCTTCGCACGATTCCCAGGTCCAGGTCGTTCCCCCGGGCGTGTGGCCGGGGGTGAAGTGAGCGGTAACGGCCAGATTCCCAAACCGGATCGTCTCCCCGTCGGCGATGACCCGGACCTTCTTGACCGGCTCGATCGGCTGGAGCGATCCGAACTGAGGATCGTCCGGCCCGACGGTGCCCCGTTCCAAGACCGGCGCACTCTTCGGGCTGGCGGCGACGGTCGCGCCGGACATCCGGACCAGTTCGGCCAGGCCGCCGGCGTGATCGTAGTGGACGTGAGAGTTGAGAATGAACTTCACGTCCTCGATCAGAAATCTGAGCGACCGTATGCTCGCGACGATCCCGGCCGCCGATTCCATCAGTCCACCGTCGATCAAGATATGGCCGGTCGGCGAGGTGATCAGAATCGCCCCGAGCCCACGAGGGCCGACGTAGTAGGCGTTTCCAAAGATCTTGACCGGCGCTTGCTCGGCATTCCATTCCGCGCACGACGAACAATTCGGGGTAACCTTGGGCCGGGCTTCGGTCTGGGCGGCTAGCACAGCGGGGACCAGCAGGACCAGTGACAGGCGACGGAGTTTCGGCATGGGGCCGAATATACCCGCGGGTCGGGCGGCTGTCATCCTTGGTACCGGCGGGGCGGGGGGGGGGTGCCCCGG
>JAYVJS010000084.1:0-11266 GCA_043769075.1 Gemmatimonadota bacterium
CGTGGATCCGACTCCATTGGGGGCACCACACCTGGTCGCCTTCAACCCCGACGCGGCCGCGCTGATCGACTTGGATCCGGCGGCTCGGGATGACCCGGACGCGGCGCGCTACTTGTCGGGCGGGTTGCGGATCCCGGGGGCCGAGCCGGTGGCCGCGCTCTACGCTGGGCACCAATTCGGGGTCTGGGTTCCCCAGCTCGGCGACGGCCGGGCCATTTTGCTGGGCGAGGTTCGGAACAGCCGGGGCGAGCGTTGGGATTTACAACTGAAGGGCGGCGGCCAAACCCGGTTCTCCCGGATGGGCGACGGCCGGGCGGTTCTCCGGTCAACGATTCGTGAGTACCTCGCCTCTGAGGCGATGCATGGCTTGGGCATCCCAACCACCCGAGCGCTCGCGATCGTCGGAAGTCCCGATCCGGTCTATCGAGAAACCGTCGAGACGGCGGCGACCCTGATCCGGATGGCGCCGAGTCATGTCCGATTCGGGAGTTTCCAGGTCCTGGCGGCCCGCGGGTTGACCGAACGGATCTCCGAGCTCGCGGACTACGTCATCGATCATCACCATCCAGAGCTCACGGGGCTGCCGGACCGGTTGGTGCGATGGCTCGAAACCGTCGTCAACCGGACCGCGGATTTGATGGCCGCTTGGATGGCGGTCGGCTTTGCCCACGGGGTCATGAATACCGACAACATGTCGATCTTAGGCCTGACCCTCGACTACGGGCCTTATGGTTTCCTCGAAGACACCGACCCCGGCTTCATTTGCAACCACACCGATCACGCCGGACGGTACGCGTTCGATCAGCAGCCAGCGGTGGGGTTGTGGAATGTGGCTCGGTTGGCCGAGTCGCTTTTGGACTTGATCTCAGCCGAGGAGGCCAACACGGCATTGGCGCTTTACGCCGAGCGGTTCGAGGCGAGCTACCGGCGCCGAATGGAAGCAAAACTGGGTCTTGAGACTGAAGATCCCGACGACCGCACGCTCATCGGTGAGATGTTGAGTTTGATGGCGACCAATCGGGTCGACTACACTCGGTGGTTTCGAGGCTTGACTGACCCGGGGCGGCTCCGGAGTTTGGTCCACGATCTTGGCCGATTCGACGCATGGCTGGAACGTTATACCACGCGGATCGCCGCCGGAGGGGTCGATCCGACGCGACGGCGAGAGGGGATGAATCAGACCAATCCGGCCTATGTGCTTCGTAACCACCTGGCCCAGCGAGCCATCGTCAAGGCAGAGCAAGGCGACTACACCGAGGTCGAAACGCTCCATCGGATCTTGCGGACGCCGTTCGACGAGCAACCTGAGCACGCCGGTTATGGTGAATCCGCTCCCCCGGCCGAGCGCGGGATCGTCGTGAGCTGTTCGTCCTAACGCCTTATCGAGCCGAGAAGGTGTCGCAATCCTCGATCCGGCCGGATTTGAAGCCCCGCATGAACCAGCGGGCCCGCTGCTCCGAGGATCCGTGGGTAAAGGTTTCCGGATTGACGTAGCCTTGGGCCTGCTTCTGGATCCGATCGTCGCCGACCGCCGAGGCCGCGCCTAACCCTTCGTTGACATCGCCTTCTTCGAGCAGGCCCATGGTCGCGGTCTCGTGGCCCCAAATCCCGGCCAAACAATCGGCTTGGAGTTCAAGGGCGACTTGGGCCGGATTGGATTGATCGGGGTTGGATTGCTGGAGTTGCCGGACTTTGCCTTCGATGCCCAAGAGCGTTTGGACGTGATGGCCGATTTCATGGGCCAAGACGTAGGCTTGAGCAAAATCGCCGGGGGCGGCGAACCGTTGATCGAGCTCATCGAAAAAGCCCAGGTCGATGTAGACCTTCTGATCGCCTGGGCAATAGAACGGCCCCGACGCGGTGGAGGCCGAACCGCAGGCGGACTCGACGGCCCCGCGAAACAGGACCAGCTTGGCGCGCTGGTACTGGGCTCCCATTTGGGGCAGCTTCCGTTCCCAGAAATTCTGAGCACTGTCAAGGACGAACCCGACGAACTTCACCCGCCGCTCTTCCTCCGGCGACGCGGTGACTGGGCCGGCCTCGGCGCCGGCCGGTGCACTGCCGCCTAGGCCGCCGCCGCCGACGAGGCTGAAGAAGTTCTGCTTAAAGAGAAAGCTCAAGACCAGGAGGATCACGAACCCGCCGATGCCGAGGCCCCTGCCCCCGCCAAACCGGCCGCCACCACCTGCCCCGCGGCGATCCTCGATGTCCTGACTGGTCTCACCCGGTTTCCACTTCATTGGATATTCCTGTTGGCCGAACGTTGCTCATTGCTGAGACCCGAATTGGCCTCAGCGTGACAAAGGTACCCCAAATTCGCCGAAAAACGACTGGTGAGAGCCCTACCGGACAACCATATCGAACGGTGCGGTCACGATCCCGCTGGGCCGGCGGATTTGAACCCACACCCGGTACTGGCCCGCACTGGGAAACGCGTAGGGAAAGGTCATCGTCCCGTCAAACATCGGATGGTCGCTATGAGCCGCCATCGCCGTGTCGGCCGCCATTCGACGAGCCAGCATGCCCGGTACCGTATCGGTAACGCGGAGCCCCTCGGTGAGCGCCTGCTGCGCCACCATGGAAATGGTGCCGTTCGGATGGAGGTGAATATAGACCTTGCCATCGGTTCGGTAGACGACCGCGTGGCCGGGCATTCCGAGATAGGGAGCAAGCCGGGCCGCCCTGCCGTCCGGCTCCTTCACGGCAAACGTCAGCCCGGCCTCCTGGTTCGCCAACAGCGATGCCGGCTTCAGCTCCCAGGTAACGGTGGCGCCGTCGGGCAAGGAAACGGTGGCCCCGCTCGGAGCGGCCATCGAGGTCGCATCATCAGGATCGGAGAGGCTGCTGTCGACACCGACGGGCGGCAGGTCGATCTTGGCAACCATGGTCTGGGGAAAGCCGGTCTCATGGACCACATCGGCATAAGCCGTATACCGACCGGCCGGCAGGGCACCGAGCGCGGCTCGGAACGTGATCGAGTCGGTTGAGATCGGATGGAGATGGGCAAAGGCGGTCGGGTCGCCCTCACGCATCAAGAACAGGTGCATCAACTTCCCGTGATCCGGCACCAAGGGGCTGACCGAAAAACGCTCCCACCGATTGCCGGCTCTCCGGGTTGACCAGACCGAGTCCGTGATCGAAAACCGAAGCGTTCTTTTGCCGGCATCGACCTCGACGGCGGCTGTTGCCGTAAACGGGTGGTACAGTTCAGCCTGGTAGTCCCGCTCCACGGCCGTCCACCAGGCTCTCCCCCCGAACAAGCCGAGGCCGAGGACGCCGGCGCCGAAGACGGAGGCCAGGACGCCCGTCTTCCGACCACGGGGCGTAACGGGCTGGCCGGGCGGCGTGACACTTTCGCTCCCGGCCGCTCCAAGAATGGTCACTGCCCCGATGAAAAGAAACGCGCCCAGCGCCAAGAGCACCTTGCCGAGCCAGGGGTACATCCCGATTTGCCGCTCCGGCACCGCCGCGACCGGCACGACGACCACTCCGGTGCCTCGGCTCCCGGTCACTTCCACGTTGACGCTGAACGACCCGGGAGTCATGAACCAGAGTTCGGCGTGATAGGTGCCGGGGCGTCCGGGAACGGGCTTGGCCACGTCGGCGGGCGGGGCACCGGCCTTGCCCGCGTCGAAGATGATCGGCCGGGCGGTGACCTTCTCGACCCCTTCCCCGGTGACGGTCATGTCGATCTGGGCCAAACCCGGCACTACACCCGGGAGGCGAATGACGACCCGAACCGGGTACGGTCCGGCGTTGCCCTGAAACCAGGTGTCGGGACTCCCGATGTGAGCGCTGGTCAGAGTCGCCACCGCGCCCAACAGCACCGTCGCCACCAACCCGCGATATCTCACTAGCGCTGAACCCGGGCCATCCAGCGACCCCACCAGAGGCCGAGGCTGCTCGAAAAGGTGCCAAGAATCATGGCGATGAACAGACCCTTGCCGACGGCGAGGTAGTCGACCTGCCCGACCCAACCTTGGCCCCGGACCCATTGGAATCCCGGGACATCGAAGAAGGTCTTGGTCCAATCGCCCAAGCGGTCGGCGTAGCCCCAGTAGCCGGTGGCAAAGAAGTAGTTTGGCTGCTCGAGCGACATTAGAAAGGTCGCGAAGGGCCACTGCACGGCCACCAGCAGCACCACGAACACCATCCCGATTGCCGGCGCACTGATCCAGTCACTCACCGCAGCCATCCGCTTGAGGAGCCAATCAATGGCCAGCGCTGGAACGATGACCAAGAGCGGGAATCCCGGGGGGGTGAGGTTGGTAACCGGGTTGTAAATCGGAGCAAGCTTCGGGGTGGCGGGGACGAGGGCCAACACCCAGCTCGAGGCCAACAGCACCAGCGAATAGGTCAGTGCCGCGACCGTGGCAGGATATCGAGTTTTGCCGGCGCGGCCGGCGGCCACCAGAAAAATCGGGAACAAGCCGGCCGATATCTGATAGAACAGGGGGCGATGCTGGAGATTGGGAATCCCGGTCTCCGAATACACCATGGTCGCCACCATCAGAACGATCAAACCCATCGACACCGAAAAGATCAGACCCCGGCGGTCGCCGGCGGCCAGCACAGCCGACCGGTTCTGCTCGGCCAGCATCATCAGCATTGCACCCAATTGCACGGTGACCATGCCGAGCAGGAGAAAGGTATGCGGGGGCGTCAGGATCTTGACGTCGAGGCCGTAGGCGGCATGCCACCAATCGTCGAACGGGGCGGAGGTAATCATCGCGATGGTGCCCCAGATGCAGACCCAGCCGCCTAACGGACCGAAGAAGACCTTCCAGAACCTGACGGCCCCACTCCGATCGGCGTCCTTCCCGACGAAGGAGGTGTAGAGGACCCGCCAACCGCAGAACAGGCCCGCCAACGCGGCAGCGATCTGTTCCAGGACGTGAGGCGGGCTCCAGAAAGTGTCGCGCCCGATGGCCCGGTGCCAGGCGATATCCCAATGGAGCCCGACCACGATGGCCGCCGAGGCAAAGAGGACCACCGGAACGGTGGCCTCGAGGGCCAGGTACCGAGCCACGGCCGATCCGGCTGTGGGGGTGGTGTTCGAACGTTCCAAGACTGATGTTGCCATCCAGCGCCATCCGTAAGAGGCAGCCCCAAGGTTAGAGACAGCTTCCAACCGGGTCAACCATTCATTTAGTTTCGCCGGTGCTTCCGATCTTGAGCCCCAGGTTCCCGTGACGCCCCCTAGCGGTGCCGCGCTTGTCGTCCGGGCTCTCGAAGATGAGGGGGTTCGGTTTGCCTTCGGCATCCCCGGAACTCACAACATCGAGCTCTACGATGCCTTGGCCACGTCCGAGAAGGTCCGGACGATTCTGGTCACCGACGAACAGAGCGCCGGTTTCATGGCTGATGCCGTGTGGCGGGCCAACCGCGAGCTGGCGTGTGTCAACCTGGTTCCCGGCGCGGGGTTGACTCATGCGTTGTCGGGTATCGCCGAGGCCTACTTGGACGGAATGCCCCTCCTGGTTCTTGGCTGTGGGATCCGTCGCGATAGCCCGTTCGGGTACCAGCTGCATGACGTCGACCAACTGGCGATCGCGGCCCCCGTGTGCAAGGCGGTGTTCCGCTCGGAGCAGGGGCGCGACCTGTACCAGACGATTCGGAAGGCCTGCGCACTGGCCCGGGCTGGAACGCCAGGACCGGTGATGGTCGAGGTGCCGGTGGACCAGTACCTCTTCCGGCACGATGGCGCCTCGTTCGGCCTGCCCGACCCGATTCCGGCTCCGGTGGCCGACCCCAAGCTTTTGGCCCAAGCGACGGCCGAGCTGACGGCCGCCGGCGCCCGGCCCCTGCTCTATCTGGGGTGGGGCGCGGCCGGAGCCGGTCGCGATCTGATCACCCTCGCTGAAGCGTTAGGCGCCCCGGTGGCCACGACGATCACCGGCAAGGGGGTGTTTCCCGAGTCCCATCCGCTATTCCTTTGGAACGGATTCGGCGAGGCGGCTCCCCCGTTTGTCCGGGGCGTGGCCGGCGGCTGCACCGTGACCTTGGCGATCGGCTGCCGGTTCAGCGAGGTCGGGACGGGCAGCTATTCCTGTGTCCCCAAGGGCGCGTTGATCCACGGCGACATCAACCGCGAGGTTTTCGGGCGGAACTTCCCGGCCGCCACCGCTCTCGAAGGCGACGGAGCGGCCATCGTCAGGGCCCTCGTCGACCAGATTGGCGGGCGACCAGCCCCGGACCGGCGCGAGACGCTAGCGAAGATCCAGGCCGGCCATGCCGAGGTCGTAGAGATGCGGCGCCGCGCGCCCAGTCCGGATCGGGTGACGCCCGGAGTGCTGTTCGACCACCTGGCCCGCGGTTTTGGCCCCGACACGATCTATACGACAGATAGCGGGAACGGCACATTCTTGGCCATGGAGTGCCTCAAACTCGACGCACCGGGTCGCTTGCTCGCACCGGTCGACTATTCATGCATGGGATACGCCGTTCCCGCCGCGATTGGGGCCAAACTGGCCCGGCCCGCCTCGCCCGTCGTCGCCTTGCCCGGTGACGGCGCCCTGCTGATGACGGGGCTCGAGCTGCTGACAGCCGCCAGCCAACGGATCGCGATCGCCGTGTTCGTACTTCGCGATCGCGAGCTGGCCCAGATCGCCCAGTTCCAGCGAACCGCGTTCAACCGGAAAGCGGCGAGCCGGCTGCCCGACTACGATGTGGCGAGTTTGGCGGAGGCAGTGGGGCTAGAATGGTTGCGGGTCGAGCGGGATGCCGATGTTGAAGAAGCGGTGGGATACGCCCGGGCCGTAACCAGCCAAGGCCGCCCGATCGTGGTGGAGGTCGCGATCGATTATACCGACCCGACCTTTTTTACCAAGGGTGTGATCCGGACCAATCTTGGCAGGCTTCCGTTTCGCGACCGGCTCCGCTTTGTCGGCCGAGCTATTAGGAGGCACCTCACTGAGTAGCAGACCCGACCCGACCACCGCCCCGGCAGGGCGATGGTCAGGCCGGCCAGACTTATCGTCCGCCGCCGGTTCCCATCTTTTTCGGGGCGCCTTCGGGGCCGGTGTCCCATTCCTGCTTGCTGGACACGTTCGGCATGCTCCAATCCTGCCCGTTCCACCCTTCAAAACCCTCGAGCTTGAACGCCCAAAATCCGGTGAAAGTGTCGCTGATCACGACGAGACCGTCGTGGTCCCGCACTTTGATTCCGAAGGCCCCTTGAAAGACACTGTTTCCGTAAAACTGGGGCACTCCGCCGAAGCCTTTGTCGTGGGCGCAGCTGCAGGTGAAGTACCAACCTACCGTAAACGGGTTGGCCGGGTCCGACATATTGAAGATTTGGAGGCCGTCTTCGTAGGCTGAGACGAACACATAGGGCCACTTGACTTCGTGGTTGTGCGACAGCGCCCGCCAGTCCGACGTCCAGGCACTGACCGGTTGGGTGATCGAGTTGACCTTGCCCTCGAGGCCGGGCCGGAGGTCGAAGATCCGAAGCGGGGCGTACTGGTACTCGGTCTCGACGACGGCGAATTTCTGGTCGGGAGTCGGGGTGAAGGTATGGGCGGCACTGATGCCCGCGGCGCCGACGATCTGGGTGATCAACTTCGGTTCCACAGTGCCGATCTTGGTCACGTCGTAGATGAAGGCGCCGCCGCGGCCCGCGCCGTAGAACTTGTCCTGGTGGGTTGCGGCGTCGTAGAAGACCTGGAAATCATGATACCCAGAATTCCCCATGCCCATCCCCTGCCCCTCCGGCAACGGCACTCGTCCAATCAGCCAGGTATTCTCCGGCGCGCCGCTTACGACCCGCTCAAGATCGAAGACATCGGCATAGGGACCGCCGATGGTCGCGAACAACAGCGCCCGGCCGTCGGAATGCTTGTAGGCGAACATGTTATGGAATCCGCCGAGGTACTCTTTCTCGCGGAGCCGGGCCACGATCTTCACTTTGCTGGTGTCAGGGAGCAGCGTGACATCGGCGATCACCGCGCCAAGGTCGGCGTCGGGACCGCTGTTGCCGAACTGGAGCGACTGGGCGTAGTAGTACTTGCCCTTGATCTTGAAGTACTTGCCGTCCATGCCGCCGGTGCCACCGTGAAGCTCCGGATTCTCGATGGTCCAGCTGTAGATCTTCTTAAATTGGTAGTCCTTGGTCGAGATGATGCTGAACCCGGCTCGGTCCCAGGACTGCGCCACATAGGTGTACGGCCGCCCCACGTCCTGTTCGATCTCGTTGTCCATCACTCGGAAGTACCCGCCCAGGGGGATGTGGGCCAGCAGTTTGACGTTGGGACTCCCACCGACTTTGAACTTGATCTGCTCGGTAAACTGCGCCGAGAGCGTCTCGGCCCCGAAGACGACGCCCAACGCCATTCCGATGGCCCGGGCAACGATTGCACGACGACCCATACCTACCTCACGGTTGAATGAACCCTACGGTGCAACGGTAAAGACCATCATCATTCCGGCTTCGAGGTGTTCAGCGATGTGGCAGTGAGCCATCCATTTCCCAGGATTGGTCGCTTCAATCAACAGGTCCACCGTCTGGCCCACCGGCAACAGGATCGTATCGCGCCAGACCAAGTTCTCTTCGGCAATACCGTTCCTCGAGACCATCAGGAGACGCTGGCCGTGGAAATGGATCGGATGGCTCATCGGGTGCATCGACGTCCCGTCATTGGTCATCCGAACCTTGACCACATCGCCTCGTTTGAAGTTCCAGACGACGTCCATGTTCTCTTTTTTGGTCGCCACGTCGCGAAGGATCCAGCGGACCTCGCGGGTCGTCGCTACCCAGTTCATGTCTCGCATCCCATCGACCCATTCCTGGGGCGGGAAGTACATGGTGTCGACCGCCATGAATGCCGTGATCGTGATTGGGAGGCCCTGAATATTGACGGTAAGGAGCAACTCCTTGTCCGGGGCCTTGTCGAAGAATGTCTTGTAGGGGGCAAACTCGGCCGACACCTGAGGCAGGCTCCGCAGGGTCATGAACTCGCGGGAATAGTCGCGCTGGGTCGGCTCGGCCGCCACGGTAATCAGGCCGAGGGTGTCGACGGTTGGCTGAAACTCGCCGAGAAAATTGTTGAGGGCTTGGACCTGGTTGGTGATGGCAAAAGTGCCCGGGGTGTCGAACTTGGCTTCGACGACGTATCGCTGAGCCGGCGCGATCACGACGGAGGGGACCATTTCCTCCCGTTCGAACCGCCCGATATCTGCCCCGACGAGTTTGATCGGGTTCCCGCCAAAGCTCAGATTCATCGTCCGGCTATTGGCGACGTTGGTGAAGAGAAACCGGACCACGTCGCCCCGCCGAGCCGCCAACTTGTACTCGGGCTCCCCGTTGATGAGCATCACATTGCCGAACCGGCCCATGATCGCATAGTTCGCCACGTCCCGGCCGTAGGGCAGGAGACCTTCATCGTCCATGAGGATGTCGTCGAGCATCAGGACTTGCTCGTCATTGACCGGGTTATAGTACTTCGGGTCCGGCGAGTCGACGATCATGTTGCCGTAGAGGCCGAGGTCCTGTTGCACATCCTCGCGGACATGAGGGTGGTACCAGTAAATGCCCGGATCGGGAAAGGTGATTCGGTAGATGAATTCGCCTCCCACTGGGACGGGGTCCTGGGTCAGGCCGGGGGCGCCGTCATACCGGTTATCGAGCCGGATCCCATGCCAATGGACCGCCGAGGGGAGATCAAGCTGATTCCTGAACCGGACCGTGATCGTGGCCGATTGCTTGACCCGGATCAGCGGCCCGGGGTATTGGCCATTGAACCCGTACATCACCAGTGGCCTGCCCTTGAGGACGCGCTTGACGAACCCGGCGGTCAGATCGAGCGAGTCGCCGTCTTTGAGATCGAGCAGCTTTCGGGGCACCGCGGCGGGCATATTGGCTAGATCAAGATCATTGCCTGGAACGTAGGCCCCCATTTTCGGCTTGAGGCCTTCCATCCCGGGAATCATCGGCATTTTCATGCCCTTGGGCATCGGCGGCATCCGGTTGGTTCCGCTGCCGTGATTCATGCCCTCGTGGGACATCTTGGAATGGTCCATCTTGGCGGTGTCCGGCTTCTGAGCCATGGCCGCCGCGACCGGCGCAAGCGCACCCAAGGCAAAGGCCAGCCCAAGCCTCACTGGGGTACCCCGCCGTTGAACATCGTGTGGCTGCTGAAATTGGTGAGGTAATTCGAGGGGGAGGTTCCCTTCATCACGATCGGTCCGGCCCACTTGGCACCGGTCGCATTCGACTCGGCGGAAATGACGACCAGGAATTTCGGCATGGCAACCCGCCCTTTGGTCGGAACACCCGCCGTGATGGCGCCGAGCCGTTCGACCCGGTCGAGCGATGCCGTGGTAACCCAGGCGACGTAGGTCGTGAATTGACTGCCGAACGAGGATGGCGGCGGGAGCACCGGGGCCGTTACGGCGATGTTGAAAACGAAATGGCCGTCCGTCGTGATGGCGATTCCGAAAGGGGAGCGGGCCGGCGTGAGCAGCGCCTCGCCGTCGAGGCGAGAGTAGGCACCGGTGCCTTGGAGCGGAATCCGATAGAGATCGGGCCGGGATCCGACAAGGGCCGGTAGCAGCGACATTGGGAGCAGGACATTTGAGAGCAGGCGTCGCCCACCCGAGGAAACCCCGTCGACGGGGGACCAAAAGCGCATCAGCTGATCCGATATTGTGAGGGAACCGAACCTATACCGTAGACTCCGTTCCCAGTCCTGTCAAGCAACCTTGGTGGCGGACATCTCGATTCCGACTCCAGTCAGACTTCGAACGGCTCCATATGAACGAGGACGTTTCGCACGGCGGGGACCGCGGCCCGAACCGCCGACTTGACCTTGCCGCTGACGATATGGGCCTCGTGAAGGGACATCGTCGGGTCACTCTGGACATGGATCTCGACGTACAGCATCGACCCCATTTTTCGAATCCGGAGCTTTTCGGTGGCTCGGACGTCGGGCACCGACCGGGCGGCCGCATCGACCGTGGTCATCAGCCGGTCTTCCGGGGAGCGGTCCATCAGTTCGTAGAGGGCCGGCCTCGCAATTCCGATTCCATTCCACAAAATGAGACCCGCCGCCGCGAGGGCGGCGACATCGTCTGCCGCTTCCCATCCGGGGCCACCGACCAACGCGACCGAGATACCGACGAAGGCCGCAGCTGAGGTGATGGCGTCGCTCCGGTGGTGCCAGGCATCGGCCGCGACCAAGTCGCTTCCGGCGGCCCTGGCAAGGCGGAGCACCCGCCGGGACCAGAGTTCCTTGACCAGCACCACCACGACCAGGACGCCGAGCGTGAA
>JAYVJS010000085.1:0-7601 GCA_043769075.1 Gemmatimonadota bacterium
GTGAAGTCGGGCAGTTCGCTGGTCGGCGCTCGGGCCGCATCCTCTCATACTGGGGCGTTGGCGGCGAGTGACGCGGCGGTTGACGCGATGTTGGCGCAGGCCGGCGTGCTCCGGGCCGGGACCGTCGAGGAGCTGTTCGACTACGCGATGGCGTTCTCCGGCCAGGCCACGCCTCGCTCGCGGCGGACGGCCGTGCTGACCAACGCGGGCGGCCCTGGGATTCTCGCCGCGGACGCCCTCGAGCGGGCCGGGATCGAGGTTCCCGAGTTGTCGCCGGCCACGGTCGCGGCGTTGCAACCGCTGTTCCCGGAGTATGCGTCGATCCGCAACCCGCTCGACATGATCGCGTCCGCCACCCCGGCCGGCTACCGGACCGCCCTGGCCGCCTTGCTCTCCGATCCCGCCGTGGATTCCGCGGTGGCGATCTTCGTGCCACCGTTAGGCGTGAAGCAGGGCGACGTGACCGAGGCCATCGCTGAGGCCGCGGTGACCCGGCTGGACAAACCGGTGTTGGCGGTGCTGATGGGCCACGAGGGACTGCCGCAGGGCAAGGCAGGGCTCCACGACTCCAAGATCCCGGCCTACATCTTCCCGGAGTCGGCGGCTCGGGCGCTGGCCGCCCTCTGTCGGCAGCGCGAGTGGAGCGAGCGGCCGATTCCCGCGCTCGACCGGTTGCCGGTCGACCAGGAGGCCGCCCGAGCGATTCTCGGCCGGGTCCTGGCTCTCGGAGCGACCAAGCTCCCCGAGCGAGAGGCGCTGGCGTTGCTTGCCGCCTATGGGATTCCGACGGCGCCGTCGGAGCTGGCCACCACCGCCGACCAGGCGGCGGCGATCGCGGACCGATTCGGCGGCAAGGTCGTGCTCAAGGTGGTGGGCCCCACGATCATTCATAAGAGCGATGTCGGAGGAGTCATTCTGGGGCTCGAAGGCGGCGAGGCGGTGCGTGCGGGTTGGAGCGAGATTCTCAAGGCGGTCGGGGAGAAAGCCCCGGAAGCCGCCATCACCGGCGTGTTGGTCCAGGCGATGACTCCGCCAGGGCGGGAGACGATCGTCGGTGGCAGCAGGGACCCCTCGTTCGGCCCGATGGTGATGTTCGGGTTGGGCGGCGTCTACGTCGAAGTCTGGCGTGATGTGGTGTTTCGGATGGCGCCGCTGTCCCGGTCGGAGGCCCGGGAAATGATCGAGGGTCTCAAGGCGGCCAAGCTGCTGGCCGGCGTTAGGGGCCAGCCCCCGATCGACAACCGGGCGGCGGAAGACGCTCTGCTTCGGGTGTCGCAGTTGTTGGAGGACTGCCCCGAGATTGCCGAGCTCGATATCAATCCGCTGATGACCTATCCCAGCGGCGTCATCGCGGCGGACGCCCGGGTCGTCCTCTCGCCGTGAGGACCCTCGCCGCGCGGAGTTCGACCGCCGTCACACTTCTTGCCGCTCGAACAGAACCACGGCGCCGAGGAGGGAGCCGAGTCCGATCAATCCGCTGATCGCCAGGGCCGGCCAGGCAGTGGCCGGATGGCCGGCCATGATTCCCGCCGCCCAGCCGAGCAACTGGGCGGGCAGGTAGGTTCCCACCAAGGGAACGGAACTGAGGATGACCAGGAGCATCAAGACTCCGAACGCCATCCCGCCGGCGGCGGCTTGGGTCTTGGCCACCACGCTGAACAGCAGCGTGATCGCGACCTGGACCAGCACGAAGCTGAGCGTCAGGCCGTTGAGGGCAAGCCACCGCACCCAGTCGAGAGGACCGAACAGGAGCCAGGTGTAGTACCAGGCGGCGGCCCCGGCGACCCCGATACCAACCGCGAACACCAGCGCCAGCACCGCGAACTTGGCCAGAATGAAAGACCGCCGAGGCAGCGGCTTGACCAGCATCATCGCGGCGGTGCCCTTGTCCTTTTCCTGCGCAACGGCACCCATGGTCAGCAGCAGCGCCAGGATCACTCCGAATTGACTCACGCTCTTGAGGTATTGGGCCACCGCGTCGGCGGCGGTCGGGACCGGCATCAGTTTGGCGATGGCTTCGCCGTTGGGGAGGAGTTTCATCATTTCGGGCCCGTACTTGGCCGTGAAGGGCGCCAGTAACCCGAAGACGGTGAGCACCACCACCAGCACCAAGATCCGATAGCTCCGCCAGAGTTCGAGCCATTCCTTCCGGACCGACACGGCGAAGGGACTCATTGGTGACCGTCCTGGCCGACCAACCGGAGGAAGACGTCTTCGAGGGAAGGCCGGACCAACTGATAGCGGGTCAAGGTGAGGCCGGCGGCAAGGGCGCTTGGCAAGAGCTCTTGCTTGGCGACGGTGACATCTCGGACGACGATCCGGGCCATCGATCCTTCGATGGCGGTTGACTCGGTCCAGGGGAGCGAGCGAAGCGACTCGGCCCAGCCTGTGAGCGAACCGGTCGCGGCCGGATCGGTCTCGATCTCGAAGATCGGAACGGCATAGCGCTCGAGCAAGGCGTCCCGAGAAGCCTGGGTCACCAACCGGCCCCGGGCCACGATCGCGACGGTGTCGCAGACCCGCTCGACGTCGGCCAAGATGTGGCTTGACATGAACACGGTGCATTGGCCGCGGAGCCGCTCGATCAGTCCGAGGATCTCCTTCCGGCCGGCCGGGTCGAGGGCGCTGACCGGCTCGTCGAGAAATAGCACCTTGGGCTGGTTCACCAGGGCCTGGGCCAAGCCGAGGCGCTGGCGCAT
The DNA here is from genome assembly GCA_043769075.1 of Gemmatimonadota bacterium. Classification (GTDB taxonomy): domain Bacteria; phylum Gemmatimonadota; class Gemmatimonadetes; order Gemmatimonadales; family GWC2-71-9; genus SHZU01. Next base: position 2,700 of record JAYVJS010000085.1, read on the forward strand.
TCCCCGGGAAAAGCCCCCGATCCGGCGATCGGCCACCGGACCGAGGCCGACCTGGTCGAGTAGCGATGCGACTCGCTTGGCGCGGTCGGCAGGCCTCAGTCCAAATAGACGGGCGACGTGATCGACGAATTCCCGCGGGGTCATCCACGGGTAGAACATCGGTTCTTCCGGCAGATGGCCGATGACCTGGGCCACTCCTTCGCGGCCCCGGGTCACGTCGATGCCGGCGACCGTGGCCCGCCCCCCGGTCGGCCGCGCGAGGCCGGTCAGAATTCGGATGGTGGTTGTTTTGCCGGCACCGTTAGGTCCCAGGAATCCGAAGATCGCACCCGGCTCGACCGAAAGGTCGAGACCCTCGAGCGCCGGCACCGCCCCAAACCGTTTGGCCAGCCCCTCGGTCCGGATGGCGCTCATTCGTCCCTGCGGCCGATCACCAAGTAGAGGATAGGCCCCAAGAACTGAATCATCACGATGGCGGCGGCCCACGCCCATTTCGGTCCGTTCACTCGGCGGCGCCGGCTCAGGTCCAGCAGCGCGAACACCACGAGCCCGAGTTCCAGGATGATGATCGGCACGAGATAGGGGAGCATCGAACGGATGGAATCCATGGCGTCAATGTAGCCTGGTGACGCCGGGGAGTCCGTCGTAGTCGGTGTCGAAGGACATGATCCGAGCCACGCTGTGCCGTTCCATCACGGCCAAGTGAATGGCATCGCGGGCCCGGAGCCGCGGCCGGCCGAGGACAATGGTCTTGGCCCGCTCCACTTGCTCCATGGCAATGGGGTAGACCTCGTCCACCACCCCGCTCAAGGCATCGAATGCCGGCTGAATAGCGTCGCGCCGGTCGATAGCGGTGTACCGGTGGAGAATTTCTTGGAACACCTCGGCGTCGGTCACCAGCTTGTGGCGGTCGGTGATGGCCCGTTCGAGCAGCCGCTGGGCATCGACCTTGTGGCGGTGGGTGGCCCCGATCAGGTACATCGGGATATTCGAGTCGATGAAGATCACGGCGCCGACTCGCGATATCCCCGTTCAATGTCGCTCAGCATCGCGCCGATATCGGCGGTGGGGTAGCCACCCCGGGCCGACTCCCGGACCATGCCGAGCTTTCGGTCGGGGCTCTGGGCGGGCTCCCGGAGGGCCAGTTCCCGGATGGCTCGGCGGACCCATTCGGAGACGGTCAGCTTGTGGCGGCGGGCGACCCGTTGGAGGTCGCGGTACTCACCGTCGTCGACGATGACTTGGAGTCGTTTACTCATGGCATGAGTATAAATAGAGTCTGTCATATGCGTCAACCTCTTTGGCCGGGATTCGGGAAACCAGACGAAAGGCTAACGGGGCTGCTTCTGGGCGTCAGTAAGCACCGGGCCGAAACGGACCTTCATCGAATCGAGTTCGGTCCGAAGGGCCTGATGAGCGGCTTCGATGATCGCTCCGCTCCGGGCGGCGGTGGTCTCGAGAATCGCCTGTACTTGGGTGGCCTGGGCCGGGTCAGGTTCGATGGCTCGCTCCAGGTGCGCGACGAACCCCGGCGGTCCCCGGAGTTCGGCCACTCGTTGGGATCGGCCCCGAGCGATCAAGGCTTGGGTCATCATACCGATGAGGACGCCTAACGCTAGTGTCGTGGCCCCAAATGACGGCGGCCGACCTCGATCAATGCGGCGGCGTCACCAGCCCGACGCCCGAATTCCCAGCGGGGATCTACCACTACGTACTCCTCAACACGGCCGCCGCGACGTCGTCGATTCGCTGCTTTGCCGGGGAGGTGTCGCTCGCCGCGGCCGCGATGCCTGCATCCGTGAGCGGCTCGACGGTCCGCCGTCGCCGTGTGCAACCCTCCGGCTCCTCGGCGTCCATACTTCGTGACTCCCGAGCCGACGAAGATCCTTCGCTTTCGCCGATCCGAGCGCTTCCTGCACTGGGCCCTCGCGGTGCCGTTCGTGCTGCTCTATGCCAGTGCGCTCGCGATGGTCCTCCTTTGGAACGAGCCGCACCCGCGCGTGCTCCGGACCGGATTTGCTTGGGCCCATCGAATCTTCGGATTCGGCTTGCTTCTCCTGCCGCTCCTCGCGCTGGTGCGGGGCGGATCGGAGTGGCGGACCCATTGGGCCAACCTGAAGGAGGGCTGGACCTGGACCCGGGATGATTTCCGGTGGCTGGTCCTCTTCCCCCGCTCGGCGCTGGACAGCCGGGTCAGGCTTCCCGATCAGGGCAAATTCAACGCGGCCGAGAAGCTGAATTTCATGATGGTGTCGGCGGGCTACCCGCTTTACATCGGCACCGGCATGCTGATGTTGCTCCCGGGCGCCGCATTCGTGCCGTGGTTGGCGCACTTCGCGATGGCGCTCCTGGGAATCCCGTTGGTCGTCGGGCATATCGTGATGGCAACCATCAACCCGAGCACCCGGATCGGTCTATCGGGAATGATTACGGGGTGGGTTGACCGCGAGTGGGCCAAGCATCACTACCGCCGCTGGTATCGCGAATCCTTCGAGAAACTGGAGCCGGTCCGGACCCTGCCGGCGGTGGTCCTACAGCTCCAGCAGCCGGCCCAGGCCCGGTGCGACTCGTGTGGCGAGATCCTAGCCTTTGATTCCTGGGAGGAGTTGTTGCGTCGCTCGTTTCAGGTGGAGCCGCTGTTCTGTCCGGCCTGTGGATCGGAGCTCGAAACGACCGAAGCCGAGATCCGAGGTCACCTAGAACAGGGAGCCGGGTCGCGGCCCCTGGGCGCGCGGACGCCTAGGTCCACATCACCGGAATTCGATACGGCTCCAACTGCCGGTCCGCACTTACCAGCGTCAGCCCCTCAACCGTAGCCTGGGCCACCAACATCCGGTCGAACGGATCTTGGTGATGGGCCGGGAGGTCGCGGACGGCTTCGGCGTGGGCGAAGGTGATCTCGAGCCGGCTGAATTCGCTCTGCTCGACCGCGTCGGAGAATGATCCCGGGAACCGGAGTTTGCCCAACTGCGACTTGATCGCGGCCTCCCACACGGAGGCCGCGCTCACGTACACGAGGCTGGAACGACTGATGGCTCGTTCGACCTGACGGTCGATTCGGCGTGGATCTGACCGCCACCAGAGAAAGACATGGGTGTCGAGCAGGAGTTTCATTTGGGGTTGGCGAAACCCGCTAAGAGTTCGGCCGGCAGGGGCGCGTCGAAGTCTTCGGCGATCCACACCACGCCTTCCCAGCCGCCCGGCGAACGGCCCCGCTCGGCCCCCGCGAGGGGTACCAGGCGAGCGACGGGTTTGCCGGCTTTGGCGATCACGATTTCCTCTCCTTTCGCGGCCCGGTCCACCAGGTCCGACAAATGGGTCTTGGCCTGGTACAGGTTCACCGTTTCCGACATCGAAGACCCCGATTGGTCATTTTGACCAATCTATGATCAAAATTTGAATTGGTCAAGTAAACCAACTCAGGATCGATCGTGGTCCGTATCAGGGCCTCCAATATGGCCAGGGACCCCCTGGGCCGATAACCGTTTTCGCCGTGGTTGGAATCATCCCGACGCCTACGGGCTCAAGTGCGGTATCTTGGTCCAGCCCCTGATGAGTCCTTACGAATTGAGTCTCGCGATCGGCGCCACCGGGATGGTCGCCATGGCCGTCCGCGGCTTTGGCCATCACGCCGGGGCCGGCCATCACGGCCATAATGGGGGGAGCGCCTCACATCATGGGCCTGGCCCTGGTCAGGGCGCGGGTCATGGCCATTCGGCCAAACTCGACGGCAAGCTGCTCTCGCTCCTCTCCCCGCGGGTCATTTTTAGCTTCCTGGTCGGACTCGGCGGCACAGGGATCCTCGCAGCCTCGCTCCTGTCCGGGCCGCTGCTCGCGGTGGCGGCGGCGGTCGGAGGGGTCGTCTTCGAGCGGTGGATTGTGTCACCGCTCTGGAATTTCCTGTTTCGGTTTGAGTCCAAGGCGGCGTTGACGCTTGAATCCGCTGTGTACGACGAAGCCCGCGCGGTCACCGACTTCGACGCTCAGGGCCAAGGCTTGATTGCGATCGACCTGGACGGGCAGGTCGTGCAGGTCCTCGGCACACTCAAGGCGGAGGATCGGTCGATGGGTGTGAAGGTCCGAACCGGGGGCCGGGTCCGGATCGAAGAGGTCGACCCGAAGCGGAATCGCTGCGTCGTGTCGTTCGTGGGCGAGTAGTTCACTGGGAGGTTCTAGTCATCATGAAATCGGATACGTTGATTGTTCTGGGTGTCGTCGCCGGCGTCCTGGTGTTGTTGCCGGTGATCGTGTCGGTCTTCCTTCGTGATGTCGAGGCGGGGACGATCCGGCTGGTGAGCTGGCTCCAGGGGAGCACGATGATCTACCGGGGGCCTGGTAAGTCCAAGGAAATTCCACTGCTCACCACCGGGACGACGATCTCGAGCAAGGTGATCAACGTCGACCTCGACATCACCGATCAAACCGCAGACATCGACGACAGCGGGATGCCGCGGCCGATCAAGGTCCGGGTCCTGGCGAGCGCGATCGTGTCGGTGGGCGAGACGGACGCCATGATCAAGACCGCCGCCAACCGGTACTTTGCGAAGCCGGAGGTGGATCAGCTGACGACGCTGACCGATCTGTTGTCGAGTTCGGGCCGCCGGGCCATCAACCTGTTGACCCACGACCAATTGTTTTCCGCCAAGACGGCTCCCCGACCGGCTGCCGCGAGGTCGACCCTTCCGGCCCCGGTCGCCGGCCACGGGATGGAACTGACCACGCCGGAGGATGACGACGATCCGTTGGCGATCATCATTCGGAAGGCGTGTTCTCGCGAGCTCACCGATTTGGGTCTCGGATTCAACTCGCTCAACATCAAAGTGGTCCAGTCCGATGTCGCCGACGCCCGCCGCCGCCAGTCGGCCGCCGAGGCCCAGGCCAATGCCGAGATCGTGGCGGCAC
>JAYVJS010000086.1:0-8147 GCA_043769075.1 Gemmatimonadota bacterium
ACAACGGCTTTTGTACCGGTTGCCATGTGATGAGCAGGCCGTTCGGGGCGTTCCAAGCTAGGGCCGGCAAACACGACTCGCTCCAGTGCCACGACTGCCATCAGCAATCGTTGTACGCCAGCAGCCGGCAGCTCGTCCTCTGGGTCGCCGAGCGGCCGGAAAAGATCGGCAAGCACGCCAAAGTCCCGTCGGCCCGGTGTGCGGCCTGTCATATCGAAGGGAAAGAGCAGAAAGAGAAGTGGCAGCGGATCGCGACGACGGCCGGACACCGGGTCCACCTCGAATCCGACTCATCGGCTCTGAAGAGCGTGGAATGCGTGACCTGCCATGGGCAGGAAGTCCACAAGTTCGTGCCGGTTTCCAAGACCTGCCAGCAAGAAGGCTGTCACGAGAAGGTGGAGATCAAGCTCGGCAAGATGGCGCAACAGACGTCCCTGCACTGTGTGACTTGCCATCAGTTCACCGCGGATGTCCCGAAGCTCGCCACCCGGGATTCGGCCGCCGGCACCTTGGTACCGACCAACAAGCAATGCCTTTCTTGTCATGAGATGCAGAAGGTGCTGGCCACGTTCGACCCTGAACGCGACCCGCATAACGGCACCTGCGGGATGTGCCACAATCCTCACACGCAAGCCACTTCCAGCGAGGCCGCAAAGTCGTGTACCACCTCCGGCTGCCACGATAAATGGCAAAAAGAGCCGTTTCACGTCGGGGTGGCCCATCGCAAGGTTGGACAGGAGTGCATCGTCTGCCATCAGCCGCATGCGGCCAAAGTCGACCCGAGCGACTGTCAAACCTGTCACGACAACGTCAGGAAATCGGCCGTGAAGGGGCGGCGGCTCAATCCGCCGGCACCCTTTGACACTAGCCGAGCGTTGAAGCGGGAGGCGAGGGCGGAAGTCGAGGGCACCGCCGGCCCGGTGACAGGTTTCTACGGGTCGGTCTGGCCGACCGCGCCGCCGACCGGACCCGTTCTGCCGGCCACCGATTCGTTTCCCCACCCCAAGCACCGCCGCCTCACTTGTTTGACTTGTCATAGCTCGAACCTTGGCCACGGCCGCCTGACTTTCGAGCAACCCCGTGGTTGTCAGATCTGCCATCATCAAGCGCCCAAGACCAACGACTGCGCCGCCTGTCATCAGGCGGGTGAACTGACCAAGACGCTGGCGGCGTCGGTGACCGTGAGAGTTCCCAACCAAGCGGCCCGGACCCGCTCGGCGGGGTTCGCCCATCCGGCCCACGCCTCGGTATCCTGCGTGACTTGTCACGCGACTTCAGTGACGCTGGCCCCCGATTCGGCTACCCGAACCTGCCAAAGCTGTCACGCCGAGCACCACACGACCAAGGCGACCTGTAGCTCGTGCCACACCGGTTCCGACTGGAAACCGTCCCATGCGCGGCCGGCTCTCGCCCATCAGGCCTGCGATGCCTGCCACACCGAACGAGTGGTGGCCGAGTTGACGCCAACTCGCCAATTGTGCCTGACCTGCCATCAGCCGCAGGATCGGCACTATCCGGCCAAGGAATGTACGGTCTGCCACTTCCAGTCAACGCCCGCGGCCTATCGATCACATTTTGCTCCGGCGACCGGCCCCATGAAGCCCGCCACGCTCCTTTTGGCGGCCGGCCTAACGGTGGAAGCTGGGGGGCCGCTGGTTGCCCAGGGCTACCGACTTCGGCTCGATGCCCGGTATCAGGCGGTGAGCTTCAGGGGGGTGGAACTGGACAGTATCCCGGCCGGCCAGGTCGTGCAGCGTCCGGGCCAGGGGCCGACCAGTCCGGACGGATTCGCAGTTGACTGTGGTACCAGTACGCCGAACTACTGTTTCTACTTCCGGCCGGGCCGCCGACTCCGGGGCCAGCCGCTGACCACCTCGGCCGACCTGACCGCGTGGGGATTCGGAGTGTCCGGCCTGACCCTTCGGGCCTCAGGGCGCCTGGCCACCGATCTCGACGGCCAGGCGGTGTGGCCGGGTACCGAGCCGAACCTGGTGCTGACGGAGGGCTACGCCGAATACGCCACCGGGGCCGCGACCGGCCGGTTGGGGCGACAACTGGTTTCGGGCCGGCTCGGCTATCAAGGCTTTGACGGAGCCCGCGCCAGCTACCGAGCGTCGGCGGCCGGGTTTGAAGTCGCCGGCTACGGAGGATGGGGATTGGCCCGAGCCGTTGCGATTCCGGTGACCAGTCCGGCCCTCAATCCGCTCGACGATTTTCAGCCTCGCAACGGCCAACTGCTGGTCGGGGCGGACGTCTCATGGCGGCAACGGTGGTTCGATCTCCGGGGGGAGTATCGCCGGGAAGTCGATCCCAAAGTCGACTACTTCGTCTCAGAGCGCGGCGCGGCCTCCGCCGCGATCTATCCCGCGCCCAAAGTCCGGCTGGCTGCCGGCGCCGAATATGACTTTGCCAATGGGTGGTGGGGCTCGGCCGAGGCGAGCGCCACCTACACCGAGCGGCGCTGGTATGGCACCGTCGAGGCGAGGCGGTACCGGCCATTCTTCGACCTCTGGACGATTTGGGGTGCGTTTAGTCCGATTCCTTTCCGTTCGGTCCGGGCCAACGCGGCGGTGGAACCGGTCAAGGGCGTCTGGATTCGCGGGTCGGGCGAGCGGTACTGGTTCGACGAAGATGGCGCAGATACGCCCTTGGTAACGTCGGAGGATCGGGGTTGGCGGGCCCAGCTGTCTGCCAGCGCTACCATGGCTACGAAGTGGACCTTCGAGGCCGGGCTTCGGAGCGAGTTCGGCCCGGGAGCAAGCTCTCGGACGGTCGATGCCGGGATCACCTGGCGGCCCTCGGACCGTGTGCTGGTAGCCGCCCGGGCCGGGACCCTCGACCGGCCCCTCGAGTTCCGATTCAGCGACGCCCGGGTCAACTGGGTTTCGATGACCGGCGATGTGAAGCTGTCCGACCGGCTCCGCCTGGCCTCCGACTTCGGCTGGTTTGGCGAAAACCGCCGCCGGCCGGATGCGGCTGCCTTCGACCTGAACCAAGTCCGGGTCAGTACCCGCCTGGTGGTAACGTTGGGTTCGAGCGCCGACCGGCTCCCCCGTGCGGGGAGGACTCGATGAACCGGGCTCGGTTCGTTGGCCTGTGGTTTGGACTCTGGCTCGGGCTCGCGGCGGCACCACCGGTGGGGGCGCAGGCCCCGGCCGACCGGTTCAATCACCCGAAGCACGCCAAACTATTCCCGCGGTGCGAGACCTGCCACGCCGGGGCGGCTCGGCCGGAGGGCTCGATCTGGCCGGCGGGCCAGTCCTGCGAAGCTTGTCATGATGGAACGATCCAGAAGCCGGTCGGGTGGTCGCCCCGAACCGAGCCGGTTCCAAGCAACCTCCGGTTCGACCACCAGCGTCACCGACGGAGTGCCGCCAGTGACAACGCAACCTGTGCCAGCTGTCATCAGCCTACCGGGTCGGGTTGGATGACGACCCGGCGGACCATCGTCGGCCAGTGCCTGTCCTGCCACAAGGTCCGAGGCGAGCACCTCGAGGTGGCGGATAGCTCGTGCGCTACTTGTCACGTGCCGCTGGTCGAAGCCAAAACGGTCAGCGAGGCCAAGATCAAGGGATTTGGGATTCCGAGCAACCACAAAGATCTCGGCTTCTTGGCAAAGGGACCCCGAGGACACGGTACCCTCGCCAAAGGCACCCCGGTCGCGGCGAGCTGCGCGACCTGCCACGCGCGCGACTTCTGCACCGCCTGCCACGTCAACGCTCCTGAGACCCCCTTGATCCAGGCGCTTGGTCCCGATCGGCGGTCGTTGGCGATCAAAGCGGAACTGAAGGGGCCAACCACCCATACCGCCACCGATTTCGGGCGCCGACACGGAGCCCGGGTTGGCCCGAAATCCGAGAGGTGTGCGACCTGCCACACGAAAGAAAGCTGCGTCGCCTGTCACGCGGGTGGTGCGACTCCAGCGGTGCAGGCGCTTGCGGCTGCCGGCCCAGGCCGAGCGGTGGGCGCGGTGGTCACCAGAAAAAGGCCGGACACCCACACGGCTGATTTTGCCCAGCGACACGCCCCCCTCGCGACCGCGGCCGAGCGAAGCTGTGCGACATGTCACATCCGGCCGATGTGTCTCCAATGTCACCGGCCGGACCCGGCTCGAGCCGGCGGGTATCATCCGGCGGCCTTCGCCACCCGCCATCCTGCCGCAGCGTATGCCCGAGAGGCCTCGTGCGCGGACTGCCACAACTCGCAGCAGTTCTGCGCCAGTTGTCATGTTCAGGCCGGGATGACCGCCAATCGGGCGTTAGGCACCGGGAACTATCACGATGCCAAACGATTCTTCCTGTTCGGGCACGGGCAGGCGGCTCGGCAGGGCCTCGAGAGCTGCGTCAGTTGTCACGCCGAGCGCGATTGCCTGACCTGTCATTCATCGATCGGGGGCCGCCGGTTCAATCCGCACGGCCCCGGCTTCGACCCCAACCGGCTCCGGCGGAAGAACCCCCAAATGTGCGCCGCCTGCCATGGGTTCAATATTCCCAATCGGTAGACTTCGACGACGCTATGTCCCTCGGCGCCCTGATCACCGTGCTGCTCGTCCTCGCCTTTGTGGGCTCCGCGCCGCAGCCTGACGAAGGCAGTGCCGCTCACATCTGGCAGCTCCTCATGGCCGCTCAAACACCGTTCGTGGTGTTCTTCGCGATCAAGTGGGTCCCGAGGTCGCCAAGGCAGGCCGGGCCGATCCTGGCGCTGCAGGTCGGCGCGGCCCTGGCGGCGATGGTGCCCGTTTTCTTGTTGCGCTGGTAGGGGCGGACCACTCGAGCTGAGGTGAGGCCGGTTAGGCTTTTCGCCCCATCATGCCGATGATGTCGTCGAGCGGATTGCCATCACCGTCGGCGTCGAGCATGTCTAGGAGGCCGCCCAGGCCGCCACCGGCCCGACCACCACCGGTGTTTCCGCCCAGGAGACCGCCCAGTAATCCGCCCAAGCCGCCGCCAGCGGGCGCGGCACCGGCGGCGGGCGCGGCACCGGCGGCCTGCTTGGCCATCAATCCGGTAACGACCATCGCCAGCATCGGTAGCATCTTCTTCAGGATCGATGCATCGAGCCCCGACTGGGTCGCTGCGTTCTGGGCGACGGCGCGGCTGACGTCCTTGGACCCGAAGATCGTGCCGAGCACATCGTTGCCCTTGGCGACGTTGGTGGGTTGGGGAGAAAGGACGTCATCGAGTAGGCCCCCGCCGCCAAGGGCGCCAAGGAGCGCACCGAGACCCGAGGGGCCTTCGGGCTGAGCTTGAGCCTGCTTCTTGAACCCGCCAAGAATGGCGGGCATCAGGGCGGCGGCCCCGGTTGCTGCCTGGGACTCGCTGACGCCGAGTTCCTTGGCCATGGATTGGAGGCCGCCCATTTGGGCGATGAGGTCGGTGAGTTGCATCTGAGTACTTTCAATCGAAGGGTTGAAAAGGTGACAGAAAGTGCTCGAACCACTGCGTCCGCGCTAGGCCCAAGAACAGAACGGATCGGATTCCGATGACTTTCACCCGCCACGACGTCGAAGTCGCGGTTAGCGCGGCCTTCAGCGCCGGCGACCGCAACACGGTTCTCGATTTGCTGGATCAGTATGGCATCGAACCACATGAGCATGAGAAGGAACGGGTCCAGCTGGCCATCATGGAGCTCAGCGAAGGACGCCAAGACAAGGTTCGGGAACTGGTCCAGGCGGCCAAAGTCGACTATCGCGACGTGCTCGCCTGGAAACAGCTCGGTCCGATGTCGCCGTCCGACGGGGCAAAGGCCGAAGCAGACGCGCGGGCCCTGATCGAGAAATGGGGCAAGAAATAGGCAGCTGGCTCAAGTTCGGGCCCACGACCGCCAGCCGGCCACAGCCAACACCGCTGCCCATAGCAACCCGGCGACGCCCGAGATCGTCACCATCCACCCGGCGTCAGCCTGGAAGGCCCGCATCACCCGGAGCGGGGATCCAAACAACGCCGGCAAGCCAAACGCCATCACAGAGCCTCCGAAAAGAGCCAAGACAACCGGTACGATGACCTTCCGGATCCGATCCCGGCGGGTCGAGGGACGAGTCGCTGGGTCGCGCCGCCAGCCCCGGAACCTCAAGAGCCCCCGCCGTAACCCAAAGAGCTGCAGTATCGGCACGACTGAGAAGATCGAGAACAGCAGCGGATACACCCACCGCCCGCTCAGCGGATCAGGAGTTGCCCCAATCACCAGCGCCGCAACCTGCTCGGCGGCCGCGCCGAAGTAGAGGTCGGAGGAGCCGCCGTTGCCGTTCGAGAGGAGACCGACGGCCCAACCATCCTTCGGGAACACCATGAACCGCGACTGGTACGTCGGAAGCGAACCCCCATGATCGAGGGCCGTGGTCCCCTTGAACGTGTACTCCATCCAGCCGATGGTATTCTTGCGTCCTTCGACCACCGCCACCTGGCCCCGATGGCGTTCCGCCATGGCACCAGGACTGAGGACCTGGCGGTCGAGATAGCGGCCCTGGTTGAGTTCAGCGATCAAGAAATGCCCGACGTCGGTCGCGCTCATGATGTAGTACCCGTGGGCGAGGCCGCCGCGATTCGCGGGCATCTCGGAGCGGAAGCGGAGCCCAAAGAAGTATTGGTAGCCCTGGGCCAAACCGTCGAGTGCGGCGTCCGCCCATTCGGTATGACTGTGCCGCATGTCGAGTGGTCCGAACACCCGGCTCCTGAAGTACTCGGCCAGCGAGAGCCCGCTCGCCGCCTCGATGACCAGACCGGCGATCGTGAAATTGAGATTGCAATAACTCCACTTGGATCCGGCCGGTCCCGACGGCTGGACCCCCGCCAACCAGCGGATTTGCGCCTCGGACGCGGCCGGATCGATGGTTCGGTCGGCCAAGAACTCCGAGCAGGCCGATTCCGGGATTCCGCTCCGGTGGGTCATCAGGTGACGGACCGTGATCTTGGAGGATTGGACCGAATCGCGAAGCTTGAACCAGGGCAAGTACCGGATGACCGGCGCATCGAGGTCAATCCGGCCGGCGTCGACCAGTTGCATGACGGCGAACGCCGTGAGCGACTTGGCGGTCGATCCAATGAAAAACGGCGTATCCGGTGTGATCGGGCGACCCGAGCCGTCCGCCGCCCCGAACCCCCTGACGTGGACGATCTGATCGCCGTGGACAATCACCAACGCGGCGCCGGGAAGATTGCCGGCTCGGATCAGCGCCGCGACGGTACTGTCAACGACGCCAAAGTCCACTGGTCTTTGGGCCGCGGGCGTTTGGATCAGGGCCACCAGTAAGGCACCAACGGGATTGACGGACACCGGTCGCTCCGGGGTAACGGGACAGGGAAAGTAGGCCCGGTCGTTCCCAAGATGGGGCACCAACGAGGCGAACGAAGCGGGGGTGGGGCGAGTCGGGTCGCCGCCGGGGCGAAAGCGGTTCGCAGCCCCCGAGGTAAGTTGGGTCTCGATTCATATTGCCTTCACAAACGCCGCTCTACGTTAGACGGGTGACTACCCCTCGCATCGCGACCGTCGACGGCAACGAGGCCGTCGCCCTCGTCGCCCACCGCACCAATGAAGTGATCGCGATCTATCCGATCACGCCGTCGTCCACCATGGGCGAATTGGCGGACGGATGGTCAGCCGAAGGTCGGACCAATCTCTGGGGAAGCGTCCCGCTGGTGGCCGAAATGCAGTCGGAGGGCGGAGCCGCCGGCGCGATTCACGGCGCCCTCCAGGCCGGGGCGCTGGCGACGACCTTCACGGCGTCCCAGGGTCTCTTGCTGATGATCCCGAACCTCTACAAGATCGTTGGGGAGCTGACTCCGTTGGCTCTCCACGTGGCCGCCCGGACGATCGCGACCCACGCGCTCTCGATCTTCGGCGACCACTCCGACGTGATGGCCGTCCGCCAGACCGGCGTAGCGCTCCTGGCCTCGGCATCCGTCCAAGAGGCTCACGACTTCGCCCTGATTGCCCAGGCGGCGACCCTCCGGAGCCGGGTTCCGGTCCTCCATTTCTTCGATGGATTCCGGACTTCTCACGAAATCCAGAAGATCAACCTGCTCGAAGATCCCGACCTGACCGCGCTTCTCGACGAAGACCTGATCGCCGCCCACCGGCGCCGGGCGCTCGACCCCGAGCACCCGGTCCTCCGTGGCTCGGCCCAAAACCCCGATGTCTTCTTCCAGGCC
>JAYVJS010000087.1:0-2220 GCA_043769075.1 Gemmatimonadota bacterium
CCATCGATCCGGCAATTTTGAAGGCCATTTCGGACGAGTCGACGTCGTGGTAGCTGCCGAACACCAACTTGACCCGAACATCGACCACCGGATACCCCGCGAGCACGCCGTTGTCGAGCGCCTCCCGGATCCCGGCTTCGACCGGCTTGATGAATTCCCGCGGGATCGTTCCGCCGACAATGGCATCCTCGAAGTGGAACCCGGTGCCCGGCTCGGCCGGCTCCAGATCGATGACCACGTGGCCGTACTGACCTTTCCCGCCCGACTGCCGAATGAACTTGCCTTCGATGTCGGTAACTTTCTTCTTGATTGTCTCGCGGAAGGCGACTTGGGGCCGGCCCACGTTGGCCTCGACCTTGAACTCCCGTTTCATCCGCTCAACGAGGATTTCCAAGTGGAGCTCACCCATCCCGGCGATGATCGTTTGGCCGGTTTCAGGGTCGGTGCGCACCTTGAAGGTCGGATCTTCCTCGGCCAGCTTGTGGAGGGCGATGCCCATCTTGTCCTGGTCGGCCTTGGTCTTGGGCTCGATCGCGACGTCGATGACGGGGTTCGGGAACTTCATGGCCTCGAGGATCACCGGCTTGGCTTCGTCGGACAGGGTGTCGCCGGTCCGAGTGTCCTTCAAGCCGATCGCGGCCGCGATGTCGCCGGCCAGCACTTCTTCGATTTCATCCCGCTTATTCGCATGCATCTGCAACAGACGGCCGATCCGTTCGCGCTTGTCTTTGGTGCTGTTGTAGACGTAGCTGCCGGACTTGATCGAGCCCGAGTAGACCCGGAAGAACGTCAGCCGGCCGACAAAAGGGTCGGTCATGATCTTGAAGGCCAACGCCGAGAATGTCTCATCATCGGAGGCCACCCGCTCAACGATGGAATCATCTTGGAGCGGAAGGTGACCCTTGATCGGAGGAATGTCTGAGGGAGCCGGAAGGAAGTCGATCACCGAATCGAGGAGCGCCTGAACCCCTTTGTTTTTGAACGAAGCACCACAGAGAACCGGAACCATCCAGCCGTTGATCGTGGACTTCCGGATCCCGGCGAGAATTTCGGCGATCGTCGGTTCCTGACCGGCGAGATAGCGCTCAAGGACCTCTTCGTCATGTTCGACCGCCGCCTCGATCAACTCATGGCGATAGTGAGCAACTTTCTCGAGGTACTCCGCCGGAATCGGCCGTTCCGAGAAGGTCTTGCCCATCGTGTCGTCGTCGAACACGATCTCGACTTGACGAATCAGGTCGATGTGCCCGGTGAACGTCTCGCCGGAGCCGATCGGTAACTGGAGCGGAAAGGCCTTCTTGCTCAGTCGGCCCCGAATCATGTCCAAGCAGCGATAGAAATCGGCGCCCACCCGGTCCATCTTGTTGGCAAAAATGATCCGCGGGACGCCGTACCGATCGGCTTGGCGCCAGACGGTTTCGGTCTGCGGCTCAACCCCCGCCACCGAATCGAGCAACGTGACCGCACCGTCGAGCACTCGGAGGGAGCGTTCTACTTCCGCGGTAAAGTCGACGTGGCCGGGGGTGTCAATGATGTTGATGCGGTATTCGAGGTCGTTGTGGGTCCAGAAACAAGTCGTGGCGGCCGAGGTAATCGTGATACCCCGCTCTTGCTCCTGCTCCATCCAGTCCATCGTGGCGGCGCCATCGTGGACTTCACCGATCTTGTAGTTCTTGCCGGTGTAGTAAAGGATGCGCTCAGTCGTGGTCGTCTTCCCGGCATCAATGTGGGCCATGATGCCGATGTTCCGGTACCGACTAAGAGGTGTTTTCCGCGCCATATGCTAGCCCTTGGACCCTATTCCGGCTCAGCCGGTTCGTCATTCCATCAATACAAAAGCGGGGCGACCGGCCGGGAAAATCCCGCGGTGTCGCTCCGCACTGCCTCCACGTCATACCGTCAATGCCGACGTTGGGAGGGGGGGCCCATCCGAGCCACCCTCGTTTTTTTCACCGGACCGGAGGTGGCGGGAAACGAACGGACCGCCACACGGCCCTGACCCCGGTCAGAAAAGAATGACCGGGCAGCCGCTCAAGATAGCTTCGGGTGGGCCAAGGTCAACCCCCAGGAAAAGCGACGGGGAGGAGCAGGAGGGGTAGCCGCAATCCAAGCCGACCCGCAAACGCCGGCGACCGAAGATCGGTCAGGCGCCGAATCCAGTGGGCAATCGTCGGCCGGCTTCCGTCCGCATCCGAAGCCCGGTTATGACGGCGACCAGAC
>JAYVJS010000088.1:0-4061 GCA_043769075.1 Gemmatimonadota bacterium
GGCCATCGCCGATTGGCCGGCAGTAGGATGCTACGCGGCGGAGTCGGCAACTCGGGCATTGAAGGCCGTCAAGGCGCGCCCGAGGCGGCGGATGGCTTCCGCCAAACGCGCTGGACCGACGGTCAGCGCGATCCGGAAATAGCCTTCTCCGGCAGGCCCGAAGCCGCTGCCGGGCAAGGTGACGACGCCCTCAGACTCCAAGGCAAACCGGGCAAACGGGGCCGAAAGCGTACCGTGGGGGAGCGGCACCCACAGGTACATCGCCGCCTGCGGCGAGTCCACCGTTAGGCCGATCGAGGCCAGGGCCGCGACCCCCGCGTCGCGGCGGAGCGCGAGTTCAGCCCGAATCGGCTCCACGAATTCCGAAGCCCGGTCGAGGGCAACCACGCCCGCCCGTTGAATCGCGAGGAATGGGCCGGTATCGGTGTAGGACTTGATCTTGGTGAGGGCCCCAATCAGCGTCGGATTGCCGACCGCGAAGCCGATCCGCCATCCGGTCATGGAAAAACTCTTCGACAAGGAAAAGAACTCGACCGCCACCTCCCGTGCACCCGGTACATCAAAAATGCTCGGGGCCCGATAGCCATCGAAGGTGAGATCGCAATATGCGTTGTCGTAAGCCAGGACGATGCCGTAACGACGACACAGAACGACCGTCCGCTCGAGATAGGCCAACGGCGCGATCGCCGCCGTCGGATTGTTTGGATAGTTGACGTAGACCAACCGAGTGCGTTCAAGCGTGGCGACGGGAACTTGCTCGAGTTCGAGGAGAAACCCATCCTTCCGAACCAGAGGGTAGACGTACGGGGTAGCGCCCGACAGCAACGCGCCGCCGATGTACGCCTGGTAGCCAGGCTCGGGAAGGACCACCACATCGCCTGGGTTGACGAACGCAAACGGCAGGTGGGCCAGCCCTTCTTTCGACCCGACCAGGGGTAACACTTCGGTGGCCGGATCAAACCGGTGGCCGAATCGCCGCTCTACGTAGTTGGCCGCGGCCTGCCGAAACGGGAAGTAGCCCTGCTGAAACCCGTATTTGCTCATGGCAGGGTCGCCGAGCGCTTCGGTCATGGCCGCCACGACATCGGCGGGGGGCGGGGTGTCGTTGTCTCCGGCCCCGAGATCGATGACGTCCACGCCGGATTCGATCAGTCGTCGTTTGATCCCCGGAATCTCGGCCAATGGATAGCCCGGTAACTGACCAACCCGCTCACTGACCGCGATCATGATTCGGCAACAACGGGATTGCGTAGCACCCCGACCCCGGGGATTTCCACCTCGAAAACGTCGCCAGGGGCCAACCGGCCCACGCCGGCCGGCGTCCCCGTCGCGATCAGATCGCCCGGCTCCAGCGTCATGATCTGACTGATGTGGGCCAACAGGAACGGGATCGAAAAGTGCATGTCACGAGCCTTCCCGTGCTGTCGAACCTGGCCGTTGAGACGACCGATCACTTCGAGCGACCGCCAATCGAGACCCCCGACGATGTCATCCCCCACCGCGCCGAAGGTATCAAAGCCCTTGGCCCGGGCCCACTGCGATTCTCGCTTTTGCCAATCGCGGGCGCTCACATCATTGAGACACACGAAGCCGGCGATCCCCCGGACCGCCGCATCCTCAGTTGCGTGGCGCAGCCGGTGACCGATCACGATCCCGATTTCCGCTTCATGCTCAACGTGGGTGGAAAGTTTCGGGAGGACGATGGCCTGACCGGGGCCGATCAGCGAACTCGGCGGCTTGAGAAACAACAGCGGATCCGGTGGCAGTTCGCTTCCCATTTCCTTGGCGTGGTCGAGGTAGTTCTTCCCGACGCAGACGATCTTTGAAGGTATGGTTTTCATCCCAGAAGAATAATGCGTGACGGGCGGGAATGGTCGCCGGCGGACTAGGGGGCCGCCCCGATCCCATGGCGGGCAAAGAAGTCCTCCGCCGCGGTCCGGACCGTCGACCATGGGCCGTCGATCCGGGAGGCCCGAGGTAGCCCGCTCAGTAGCCAGGGACCGTAGCGCCGGGTCAACACCCGGCTGTCCAGCAGCACCACGACACCCACGTCGGTTTTTGACCGGATCAGTCGGCCAAAACCCTGTTTGAGCTTGAGGGCCGCGTGAGGCAGCAAATACTGGAAGAACCCATCAACCCCTTGCTCAGCGAGCCGCTCGAGCCGGGCCGCGGTGAGTGGTTCCGACGGCACTTTGAACGGCAACTTACCCAGCACCAGGGTCCGCAAGGCCCGGCCGGGCACGTCGACGCCCTCCCAGAACGAGTCCGTTCCAAGGAGAATGCCGTTCCCGGCCTCTCGAAACCGGCGCAACAGTTGATCCCGGCCCCCCTCCCCCTGGACCAGGAGCGGCCACCGGGGACCGATTTCCTCACGGAGCCGAGCGGCCACCCGGCGAAGGGCCCCATGGCTGGTGAACAACGCGAACATGCCCCCATCCGAGGCATAGGCCAAGTCGCGGATGACCTGAGCGACCGCCTCATCGTGGGCCGACTCATTCTCGCGAGGGTCCGGTAGATCGTTAGGTACGCCGAAGAGACACTGCGAGGGATAGTCGAAGGGCGACGGCAGCATCTCCCGGACAGTGACCGGACTGGGCGAGCGATCGAGTCCGAGTCGAGCCTCGAGGAACTCAAATTCCCCGCCGGCCGCTAGCGTGGCGCTGGTCAGCACCACGGTCTTGTTTCGATCGAAGATCAGGTCACGTAACACCGGGGCCAAGTCCAGGGGCACCGCCGCGAGCGAGACATTGAGGCCCTTGTGGCCGCTTCGCTCGATCCATCGAACCACCGGTGGCCCACCTCCAACCGGCCGTAACGTCTGGTTCAGCGCGTCGGTACCGGCGTCGAGCCGACGGATCACCGCCTTGAGTTCAAGGAGCAGCTGGTTGCGCCGATCGGTCATTTCGCCTTGGGCCAGGCGGTCGGCGACGGTGGCGACCTCGTCGGACACCCGCCGAAATGACCCCAACAGCGCATCGACCTCGCGGCTTAAGCCCTCCCCCCAAATCGGATCGGCCGCGAACTCATCAAGGAGCCGAATCGACCCTCCGCCCTCGCTGGTGAGCCGGCCATGGAGCCGTTCGAACATCGCATCCGCGAAATGGCGGGCGTCGTTAATGGCCGGGGCAAGTTTGTCTCGGACCAACTCGAGGCTCGCCCGGGAGAGAACGTCGCCGTCCCGCATCAGCTCCCGCACCAGCGTCGGCACCAAACCACGGCCGTTCCGCTCCAACCGGCCGAGGAGCCGGCGAACCCCGGCACTCGAAAGCTGGCGGCCCAAATGCGACGCGGCGACGTCCTCCAGGTGATGGGCCTCGTCGAGGATGAGCCGCTGATAGGGCGGCAGGACGGCGGCGTCCTCCCAGTTGTCAGACGCCGATCGAACCGCCAAGTCGGCGGCCAAGAGATGGTGGTTGACCACCACGATATCCGCTTCCGCCGCCTTCCGGCGGGCCCGGAACAGAAAACAGCGGTCGAAATGCGGGCATTTGAGTCGAGGGCATAAATCGGACTCCGCCGCAACCTCATCCCACACTTCGACACTCGGCGGCGTGGCCAAGTCGCCGACGGTGCCGTCTGCCGTCCGCTGGGCCCACTCCGCGATGGTCAGCAACTCAGCGATCCGGCCCTCTTCGAGCAACGACTGCTGTCCGGCGGTGGCCACTTCGAGCCGGGCCAGACAGAGATAGTTCCGCCAACCCTTCAGCAAGGCGAAGGTCGGCTGCCGGACCTCATCCCCCAACGCGTCGCGGAGCAGCGGCAGGTCCTTGCCGACCAGCTGTTCTTGCAGGTTGATCGTATTGGTGGAAATGATCGTCCGCTCATCGTTGGCCCGGGCCCAGACGAGCGCCGGCACCAAATAGGCAAACGACTTGCCGACCCCGGTGCCGGCCTCGAGGACCAAGGTTCCACCGTCGTTGTAGCCGTCGACGATAAAGGCCGCCATATCGCGCTGGCTTTGCCGGTCCTCGTATTGGCCCATTCGCTTGGCCACCGCCCCGCCCTCGCCCAACAAGGCGACGACCTCGAAGGCATCGACCCGTTTTTCGACCCGAGCCCGG
>JAYVJS010000089.1:0-2974 GCA_043769075.1 Gemmatimonadota bacterium
GTCTGGTCCCTTGGGCGGGGTGACCGTCGCGATCGGAACGCAACAGGTCGTCACCACCGCTGGCGGTATCTTTAGCATCAAAGCCACTCCGCCGGGGGCGCCAGCTCTCACGCTGAGCGCACTGCCGGCCGGATGTACGAATCCCGGGCCGGTGGCGGTCCAGGTGCCCCAATCAGGGATCGCGACCGCAAACGTTGTGATCGCATGTCCGACCAATCCACTTGCCCAGTTGCTCGGGACGTGGACAGGCTCGGTGCTTTGGGATTCGAAAACCGGCTTCTCTGGAACATATCTCTTCCAGCAGACGAGCTCCGGGCAGCTGGAGGGCTTTTTCACGATATCACAAGGCTACCCGGCCTACTCGAATCGACCCCTCAATCCGACTCTTCAGGGTTCAACCGTCACTTTCTCCTGGTCGGAGTCGGGGGCGTTGGCCTGCTTGTACAGCTACACCGGGACCATCACCGGCGGAACCATGTCGGGGCGGGCGACGGTTGCGACCGCCCCGGGAACCCCGGCCGGCTATTGCGGAACCGGGGGAGGCAACTTCAGCCTGGTGAAGCAATAGTCCATTCATGCCACGCCCGAACCATTCACTGGGCCGGTCTGCCGGTAGGTTTGGAGCCGCCACTGCCGGGCCTTCAGCGCGGCGTTCGGCGTTGCTATTGGCCCGGGTATCGCAGGGGCGCTGGTCGTAATCAAATACGCCACGGCAACGGGGGCCGCGCACGTTCGCCATGCCCGCGCCTGAGGCCGATCAACCGCCGAGTGTGACCAAGGTCCCTTGTTTGGGACTCGGCACTGGAGCCCGAGGATCGAATATCTCCCGAACCGCCTGCCGGAACCGCTCGACGTTCTTCCGCTTCACGTCCTCATATCCCCGAATCATGTCGGGCGTCCGAGCCAACTTCACCGCCTGCTCGTAACTCGAAGCCGACAACCCCACCAGCACCGTCTCGATCAGCCCCCGATACTCGCCGATCAGTTCCCGTTCCAGCCGTCGGATACTGTCCCGCCCAAACAGATCGAACGCCGTCCCCCGAAGCCCCCGCGCCGCGTACAGCAACCGGAACACCCCCCTAAACCACCGCCCCAACTTGAGCTTCTTCTTCATCCCCATCGCCCGCAACACCGGCGGATGCAGCCGATAACTCATCACCGCCCCAGCCCCAAAACTCTCGACCAACGCCTCGTCGAGCTTCGGGTCCAGCGCCAACCGCGCCACCTCATACTCATCCTTATATGCCATGAGCTTGTACAGATACCGCGCCACCGCCGCCGACAACGGCGTGTCGGACCCAACCGTCCGCTCTTTCTTCCACACCATCGCCACGAAATCGGCGTACTGCTTGGCGTAGGCCTCGTTCTGGTACGCCACCAAATCCGGCACCCGGATCTCCAACAACCGCCTCGTCTCGCCGGTGGCGCCGATGACATCGATCATGGCCCGGATAGCCGGCGTGAGCACCGGTGCCGCAGGCTCGGCCGCCGCGGCCCGCGAGGTCACCAGCCGGTCGGCCCAGGTGGGATCGACCACGACCTGCCGCCCCACCCGAAACGCCTGGATGTTGGCCTCCGCCGCGGTGCCGTTCAGTTCGAGGGCCTTCTCGATGCTCTCCGCCGCCAGCGGAATCAACCCCGCCTGATACGCCGCCCCCACCACGATGAAATTCGCCATCATGTGCGACCCGAACAGAAACTCCGCCAGCCGCTCCGCATCGAAGTACACGTTCTCGCCGGCCCGAGTCACCGCGTCGATCCGGGCATGCAGCACCGAATCGGCCGGGAACTCGACCAACGGATTCCGCACCATCAACCCCGTCGCCACATGACTCGACGACACGATCGCCACGGTCCGGTCAGGCCGGGCCCGGATCAGATGCTTGAGATCGCTCGCGGTCAGGACGTCGAACCCGATGTACCCATCCGCCTCGCCGATCCCGACCTTGTTCGAACCTAACGCCTCGCCGTCGAAGATCTTGAGGTGCGAGACCACCGCACCGCCCTTTTGACTTAAGCCCGTCTGATCGAGACACCGAACCCCTTTGTGCTCGAGCAACGCCGCCGTCCCCAGCACCTGATTGACGGTGACAACCCCCGTGCCCCCGATGCCCATGAAGTACAGATTAGTCACCGGGCGGTGCGGCGCTGCCCGAACCGCCGGGAACGCCGGCCCCAAGGGATCGAACTGATGGCCGGCCCGTTTCGGCTTCGGCCCCGGCGCCGGCACCACCGTCACAAAGGCCGGACAATCGCCGTCCAGGCACGAGTAGTCGGTGTTGCACGACGACTGATGGATCTGCGTCTTCCGGCCAAACTCAGTCTCGACCGGCGCCACGCTCAAGCAGTTCGACTTGGCCCCACAGTCGCCACACCCCTCGCAGATCCGCTCGTTGATCAACACCCGCATCGGCCGCTCGGGCGCCAAGCCACGTTTCCGCTTCCGCCGAAGATCGGCGGCGCAATGCTGGTCATAAATCAGCGCGGTCACTCCCTTGATCTCGCGGAGGACCTTCTGGGCCTCGTCGAGCCGCTCCCGGGGCCAGAGGTCCACTCCAGCGGCCAGATTGATGCCACCGTACTTCCCGACCTCATCGGTCAGCACGATCGTGCGCCCCACCCCCTCGGCCTGGAGTTCCCGAGTCAGGTCGGGAACCGACATCGCGCCGTCGGCGTGCTGGCCGCCGGTCATCGCGACGGCACCATTGTATAGGATCTTGTAGGTAATCGAGGTTCCAGCCGCCACCGCCTGGCGAATGGCCAGCGAACCGGAGTGGAACAGAGTCCCGTCACCAATGTTCTGAAAAATGTGCGGCGTGTTGCTGAAGTACGACGCCCCGACCCACTGCGCCCCCTCGGCGCCCATCTGGGTAAACCCGGCCCCGATCCGCTCCATGGTCACCGCCATCCCGTGGCAGCCGATCCCGGCCGCCGCGATCGAGCCCTCGGGCACCACGGTCGACCGGTTGTGGGG
>JAYVJS010000090.1:0-2828 GCA_043769075.1 Gemmatimonadota bacterium
CTTCCCATCAGCAAGACGACTGCGAGGGCCACTTGGACGCCCACCAGGACTCGACGGGCCCGGCTCGCGCCCCGGTCGCTGGTGCCGCCTCGGTGCGAGAACCATCCGCCGACGGGGCGGCCGGAGGCCGCCACCGCGGGTCCGACTCCAACCAGGCAGGCCACGAGCCCAGTGGCCAGCAGCGCGAAGCCGAGAGTGCGGGCGTCGAGCCCAATGACGCCGAGCCGGGGCAGGTCGGGATTGGCGCGCACTAGCGCGGCCAAGCCCCAGGTGGAAAGGAGGATGCCCACCAAGCCGCCTAACCCCGCCAGCAACGCGCTCTCCCCAAACAGTTGGCGGACCAGGGCCAGACGGCCGGCGCCTAACGCCGACCGGATCGCCATCTCGCCTCGCCGTTCGGTTGCTCGGGCCAAGAGCAGATTGGCCACGTTGGCGCACGCGATCAGGAGGACAAAGCAGACCGCTCCAAACACGATGGCGATCGGGGTCCGGACGTCGCCGACGATGTCGGCGTGGAGTCCGACGAGGTTGATTTCCCAACCCGATTGGCGGTCCGGAAACTGTTCCCGCAGTCTGCGGGCCAGCTCGGCCGACTCCTGGTGGGCCGAGGCAAGGGTCGCCGACGGTGCTAACCGTCCGATGACCTGGAGGTATCGACCGCCCGCGTTCCGGGAATCGGCGCCGAACTGAAACGGGATGTAGAGGTCCCGCGCCCCGACGCTGCCGAAGCTGAACCCAGGCCGGAAGTCGAACCGGGATGGAACCACCCCAATGACTTCGCGGGGTCGGCCGTTCACCGTGATCGATCGGCCGATCAGGTTTCGGTCCGAGCCATACCGCCGGCGCCAGAGAGCCTCCGATACCACGACCACATCGGGTCCGCCATCGATATCGTCGAGGGGGCCAAACAGGCGCCCTGCGAGGGGGACGGCACCAAGAAGAGGGAAGAGGCCGCCGGTCGCATAGACGACCCCGACCTGATCGGGATCCCCATCGCCGGTGAGCGGAGTACTGCTCTCGATGATGGCGACGAGGCCTTCGACCTGCCGAAGCTGATCGCTCCAGGCGTAGAAATTGGCCGGCGAGGTTGGATTCCTGCGGTCGGCGCCGCCGGTCTGTCGTTCCCAGATCGTCACCAGCCGCTCAGGCGTCGCATAGGGCAGCGGTTGCAGCAAGACCGCGTTCACGAGGCCGAAGGCGATCGTTGCCGCCGCCAGGGCGCCGCCGACCGTGAAGACGATCGCCCCCGACAGCACTGGCCGTTTGATCAGGGTTCGTAGGGCCACGCCGAGTTCGTTTCGCATCTGGTCTCTCCAATGAGTGGAGTGGATCGGGGGTCGAAGAGGCTGCCGGTCGCGATCTACCCTGAGCCGGAGCCCAATGGCGAGCGCCTGACCCCAGTACCAGAGCGAAGCGACCCGGGGGCGAGCCCGTCGAACGGCCTCGTACTCTTCGCCAAGGTCCGCGACCACGTATGGCGCCGAGGGGCGGGTGCCCAACAGCCTTCTGAGGAGCAGCTCCGCGAGTCTCGGGGGACTTTGGGTCATCGGGCCGGCCCGAGCTTCCGCTCAAGGCCAACGGTCAAGGCGTGGACTGCGGCGAGTGATCGCCGAAGGGCCGTTAGGCCGGCCGGTGTCACCTCGAACTCGCGCCGGGGAGCACCGGTCCGGGTCGGGTTCGATTCGGGACGCCACCGGAGATACCGTTTGGTTTCGAGCCGGTCGAGGGTCGAATACAACGCACCCCGGGAGACGCGTCGGGAGCCCGCCTGTTCAATCGCGGTCCGAATGCCGGGCGCGTAGGCCGCGCCGTCCAGGTGGAGAATGGCGAGGAGGACTAGTTGTCCGAACTCTCCGAGGCTGGTTCCGTCCGGCATGGCGTCCTCCTGGTGTGAGTCTACAATGTAGACTCACGCCAAGGTGGGCGCAACCGACCGTCGTTTGGGGATGCGAGTCTAACGCTCGATCACGACCTCGGCCGAATAGCTTCCGTTCGCCGCTCGCTCGAGCACGACCGCCCTGGCCTGTCCGGCAGCAACCGGGAACGTGACTCGCGCCAACTCAGTCGGGCTGCCCTGGGCGACGAATTTGACGGTGATCTGCCCGGGCGAGAGATACATCAGGGAGCCATACCGGCTGACTTTGGCGTCGAAGTTGAATCGTTGAACAGAATCCGGCGCTTGGCCAGCCTGATTGGTGGCGGTCAACACGGCCTGGAGAAGGGTCGGATCGGAGTGATTGGCGCCGGCGACGTTGACCAGACGAACATTCGCGCGCGTCGGGTCGACGGCTCCGGTGTCGATCGCGACGACCTCGCTGAGGTGGGCCGAACCGCTGCTGACCACGACGGTATTGAGGTGACCGGTTGACAGGGTGCCCGAGAGCTGGGCAATAACTTGGCTCCCCGACCGGATCACCAATTGTTGAGGCCCGGCCGGTACGGGGGCAATTACCGATTGCGAACCGAAGGCCACGCTTGAGATGACGCGGTTGGAGCCGATGAGGACATCGACCGGTCCCGTGGCGGCCGAGGCGTGAAGCAACCTCAGGGTGGCTGTTTTGCCGGCGGGCGGGTTGACCAAGGCCTCGTTGCACGCTGCTGCCGTCAATCCAAGCCCTATTAGGATGATCGCGGTCCGGTGACTTCTACCCATGGTGGTCTCTCCCGAGAGATTTCGAAATCGAACGCCTAGTCGTCCAAGTCCC
Organism: Gemmatimonadota bacterium; assembly: GCA_043769075.1. Taxonomy (GTDB): domain Bacteria; phylum Gemmatimonadota; class Gemmatimonadetes; order Gemmatimonadales; family GWC2-71-9; genus SHZU01. The sequence continues at coordinate 2,706 of JAYVJS010000090.1, forward strand.
GCCAAGGTCGTCAGTCTCCAAATGCGGCGCATGGAAGCCCTCCGGTAGGAAGTTGAATCGGCGGCCTCCGTACGACGTAGGGAAGCAGTCACCGTGAATGACTCGACTGTCTCACCCAACGTC
>JAYVJS010000091.1:0-4437 GCA_043769075.1 Gemmatimonadota bacterium
CGTCGATTTCTGCTGTTCTATGTCGGGGGCAATTTGGTCTACAACGTGCCGGTTGGGACCAGTAGTGTCTATCTCAAGGGTGGGCTGGGTCATCTGGAACCGAGCGGCTGTGCCATCGGACAATTGCTTTGCCCTGGTCACAACGTCTTTCTGGGCGCGGCTGGTTTCCGGGTACCGGTCAGCGCGGATTTCAGTCTCCGGGCCGAGGCAATGGTCCGGAGCCGCTCGGCCTATCAATTCACCTCGTTTGGGGCGAGCGTCGGCTTGGCTTGGCTCCCGACGGGCCATCAGCAGAGCGGGGTTGCAACGGGCAATTCAGGGCCCGACGCCGACGGCGACGGCGTTGTCAATCGCCGAGACCGATGCCGTGACACGCCGCCCGGTGCGCTGGTCGACGAGCGCGGCTGCCCATCGGACTTCGATGGTGACGGAGTCTTCGATGGTATCGATCGGTGTCCCACCACCCCGAAGGGCGCGGCCGTCGACGCGATCGGATGCACCGCCAAACCTCCCGACTGATCCTGAACCGGCGGGCTTGAGCCGCGCTCTCGCTCCCAGATACACTTCCCGGCTCACTCAGCGCTAGGCGGGTCATGATTCGATCGGCACTATTGGGATTGGCCCTCGCGGCCGCGATGACGCCCGCGGCCCAAGGCCAGCGCCCGTCTTCAGCCACGACCTGGCCGGCCAATACCCCCCCGGGTGAGTGGCACTTGGCGGGCCGCGACTACGGCTCCACCCGACACAGCCCGCTGACCCAGTTAACCCCGGCCAATGTCGGGGGCCTCAAAGCCGCCTGGACCTTCAGCACTGGGCAGCTCGGTCCCCATGAGGGAAACCCGTTGGTCATCGGCTCCCTGATGTACGTCCACACGCCGTTCCCGAATGCCGTTTTCGCGCTGGATCTCGCCAAACCAGGAGCGCCGCTGGCCTGGAGCTACGCCATTTCCGCCGCGTCGGCCCGGACGAGCCCTCCCACCGGGTGTTGCGACGTTGGGAGTAGAGGAGTGGCGTATCACCCCAGTGGCAAGATCTATGTAGCGCTGCTTCAGGGGGAACTCGCCGCCCTCGACGCCAAGACCGGGAAGGAAATCTGGCGGGTCAAGAACGCCGACGGCAAACTTGGAGCGACGATGTCGGCTGCGCCGCTCGTCGTCAAAGACTTGGTCATCGTTGGGACCAGCGGCTCGGAGTTTGGGGTGCGCGGCGCCCTGACGGCTTACCAGGCCTTGACCGGCCAGCAAGTTTGGCGGGCGTATCATACCGGACCGGACTCGGACGTGCTGATTGATGGTGAAGCAAACATTCAATATCCCTCGCACCGAGGCCGAGATCTCGGCGTATCGAGTTGGCCGGGCGAGGAATGGAAACGAGGGGGGGCAACGGCGCCGGGCTGGATCTCTTACGACCCGGACCTTGACCTGATCTTCTATGGGACCGACCACCCCGGGCCCTACAATGCGTCGCTGCGCCCCGGCGACAACAAGTGGAGTGCATCGATTTTTGCCCGGGAAGCCGGCACCGGCAAGGTCCGATGGGCCTATCAGGTGACACCCCACGATCAATGGGGCTACGACGCGTCGAATGAGAACGTTCTCGCCGACCTAACGATCGGCGGGAAGCTGGTCAAAGCCCTGGTCCACTTCGATCGAAACGGGTTTGCCTACACGATCGACCGGACGATCGGCCGGGTGCTACTCGCGGAGCGATTCGGGCCAGCCAATTGGACGAGCCGGATCGACCTGAGCTCCGGGCAACCGGTTGTCGACCCGCGATTCGCACAAAAGGCCGGGCCGACGTCAGGGATTTGTCCGGCGGCCATAGGAGCAAAGGGGCTCAATCCGACCAGTTTTTCGCCCACAGCCTCGCTGTTCTTCGTCGGGATCGGTAACCTTTGCATGGACTTAACCCCGACGGTCGCGACCTTCGTTCCGGGCAAGCCATACTCCGGGGCAACGATCAAGATGACCTCGGCTGCCGGGCCAAACCGGGGGCGGGTGATCGCGTGGGATGCCGTGACGGGGGCGGTCGCTTGGCAGGTGCAAGAAGGCTATCCGGTGACCGGGGGGACTCTCAGCACCGCCGGCGGCCTGGTTTTCTACGGCACCATGGATGGCTGGCTCAAGGCCGTCGATGCCAAGAGCGGGGTCGAGTTTTGGCGATTCAAAACCCCGTCCGGTATCGTGGGAAGTCCAATCACGTTCGTCGGACCCGATGGGAAGCAATACGTCGCCGTCATGGCCGGAATCGGCGGCTGGATCGGCCTCGGGGCAAACGGGGCCTTTCCGAAAATGGCCGAGATCAGCAACCCCGGCGGCACGTTGATCGTCTTTGGATTGTGAGGCGAAGCTATCGGGCATTGTTGCTCGTCCTGGTGACCGGCTGCCAGAAGTCGCGCGCGTCCGAGATTCAAGCGCCGACGATTCGGCCACCGGTAGAGGTCCGCCAACTGGGGGCTTTTCAGGAGGGGCCGATTCGGGAGAGCTCAGGAGCCGCCGCTAGTCAAACGGTGCCGGGCCGGTTCTGGACCCTCAACGACTCGGGGAACGACCCAGTGTTGTACTCCTTTGACTCGACCGCATCCAAGATTGGCCAAGTGCGAGTCAGCGGCGCAACCAACCGAGACTGGGAGGCGATCTCGGCCGGACCCTGCGGAACCGCACGGTGCCTCTACGTTGGTGACATCGGAGACAACCGGGCGGTTCGGCCGTCGGTGACGATTTATCGGGTGATCGAACCGAATTCGTCGGCCCAGGAGGCTCAGGTGCTCGACTCGCTGGTTGTGAGGTATCCCGACGGGCCCCGTGACGCGGAGGCGATGGTGGTCACCGAGCGCGGTGACGTCGCGATCATCAGCAAGGGTTGGGAGACGGCGGTGCGCGCCTATTGGATTCCAGCCACGTCGTGGGGCGGTGGATCGGTCGTGGCCACCGCGATATGGAAACTGCCGATAGTGCCGAGCATGATTCGTAACCGCCTGGTGACCGACGCTGCGTTATCGCCGGATGGAGGGACGCTCGCGGCCCGGACGTACCGGGAGGTATTTCTGTTCCGGAAAACGGCTCAGTCGCGGTGGCTCCCCGACCAACCGGCCGGCGTTTGCGATATTGCGGGCCTCGATCCCCAGGGCGAGGGCATCACCTGGGCCACCCCCACCACTCTGCTGCTGACCAGCGAACTTCTGGGTCGGTCGCCGGGGCCAGTGACACTGCTCAAATGTCCCGTTCAGTGAAGTTTTCGCTCTGGTGGTTGGTGGTCCCGGGGCTGATCGGGCTCGTCGTGATGTTGGACCGGCCCCGGGGGGCCAAGCCGGCTCATCGGGCTGAGTGGCTGAGGGCCAACGATACCGAACTCCGCACTCTTCGAACCGGCCGGGGCGACACGACCCTCTTTATGCTTCACGGGTTCGGCGAGTCGTTGTTTACCTGGCGAGCCGTCGTGGATCCGCTCGCGGCCCACTACCGCATCGTCGCCGTCGATCTTCCCGGTTTCGGGGGCAGCAGCAAGCCCGACGCCGCCTACTCGGTCGATGCGATGACCGCCCGTCTCAGCGACTTCCTCGATCGCCACATCCGGGGTCCAGTCATCGTGGTCGGGCATTCAATGGGTGGCCAACTCGCCGCCTCCCTGGCGCTGGCCCGTCCGGATCGGATTGGAGCTGCGGTGCTGATCGCGCCGGCCGGTTTCGGTATCGGCCTCGCCGGTGTCACGGACAGCATGAGCGCCGAGAAGGCCACCGCCATTGGCTGGTACCTCGCGAGCCGAGCGATGCTCCTTCCCGAACACGACAATGACTGGTTGGAGGAGCCGGATTCGGCGGCTGGATACTCCTTGATGACCGATCCGAATTACCGGAGAGCAACCGCCCGACTGCTGGAGGAGTTCGACTTCCGGTCACTCCGGGATCGGTTCCGAGGCATCCGGCAGCCGGTGCTCCTCATCTGGGGCACCCTCGACCCGGTCATCCCGTCGATCCTCGCCGACAGCGTGATGGCCCTCCTACCCTGCGCCCAGCTCGCTCGGCTCGAAGGGACCTTACATCGGCCGCAAGTTGAGACGCCTGATACGGTTACGTCGCTGATCTTCAGCTTTGCGAAGTCCCCCGGTTGCGTCGGCGCCACTCCCCGCTAGTATTTCTTAGTCACAACTACTAATTTGGCGCGGGTTTCGCTCCACCTAGACCAATTCGCGCGGGGGCGTCTTCTGGAACTACCTACTCATCATCGGATTCCCCTTGGCTGGCTCCTTCGCCATGGGAATGAAACAGTCAAACTCCTTTCGTACCAAGAGTTTGCGCATCCGAGCGTCGCCAACCCAACCGTGCTGAACGAGCTGGCCACGACGGTCCAAAACGCCAAGTCGGTGCAGGCCTTGGTCAAGAAGCAGAAGGATTCCGGCCTGTGGGGTGGAAACCTGATGGCTCTGGCACCGTCCGCC
>JAYVJS010000092.1:0-6904 GCA_043769075.1 Gemmatimonadota bacterium
GTTGGGATGCTCCCAGGAACGACGGAGGTGTCGGTGACCTATTCGAGATCCAGCTTACCGATCGGCGAGACGTTGAGGGCGCGGATCGATGTAGTCAGCCGATGAGGCCTCATCGAGTGCGCCCCTTCGAGCTGGCCTCAGACTGAGTAGGACGGCTCCGCCCCCTTTCTGCACGTCTGCGTCATCGGGAGGGCCCCCACCGCCAGGGAATTGCCACCGGTCCGATCGCAGCCCCTCGCGGCTCAGGCGACCGTTGACGGGAATCGCGTTTTCGACCCCCAAGCCTGGGCAAAGGCTCCCGAAATTGTCTTGATGACCCGGCGAACTGATCGGCCCCGAATCGCGCCTTGAGGCGAGAGAGCCAGGCCACGCCGAGTGGATCGCCTCGGTTCTGGCCACGCCGGTTCGCCGTGAGGTTCAGCCGGACGGCCGAATCAGGCTGTGGGGGTATATTCCCGTCGTGGGGCGCTACCTCCGGGTCGTCATCCTGCCGGACGGGGCGGTCCACAACGCGTTTCCAGATCGTGACTTCGGAGGGCCGTGACGGTGAAGCTCTACTATTACGCGGACAACGATTCCTTGTACATCGACCTCGCCGACCGGCCGAGTGCCGCGTCGCGGGAGGTTCTTCCGGGCGTGGTTCTCGACCTGGACGATCGCGGTGCGCTGGTCGGCATCGACATCGATCACGCGAGTCAGCACCTCGATTTGCCCAGCCTCGAGACAGCCACTATTCCCTTCGAGGCGCTCCCCGGCCGCTCCTGAGGCGGTCCGATAGTGTTCACTCCGTCGCCAGGCCCCCCGTTTGGGGTGCCACCACTTGGTCGCGACGGCGCCAGAAGAGCCACGCCGTCACCCCAACCGAAACCGCCAGCGCCGCCCCGAATTCGGTCGTCAGCCAGAGCGTCGAACCCGTGTCGACCGTCACCCGATCCAGAAAACTCTGGATGAACAGATTATGCGACGCATGGAACAGCGCCGCCGGCCAGAAACTCCCCGACCGGAGCCGCATCCAAGCAAGCGGAAACGAGAGCCCGATCACCATCACGGTGAAGCAGACGATAGCCCACCAGGTGGCGGTGCCGGCGTTGTAGTTGGCCCCGATGATGAGCGGGTAGTGCCAGGCCGACCAGATCGCCCCGCTGATGATTGCCGTCTTGGCCAGGGAGAATCGCTCCGCCAACGCCGGAACCAGAAAGCCCCGCCAGCCCAGCTCCTCACCCGTCGCCGCGAGCACGCTCTGGGCCGTGCCCAGGACCACGAACGTCGCGATCGGGGTCGTGAACCGGCTCAGGTCGACCCCACCGAGACCGGCGCCCCACACGACACCATACGCCACGATCGCGTAGGCCACCGGAAGGAAGTAGCCGAGCGCAAGCCACCGCAGCGCGCCGGGACGCCAGCCCTGCCCGCGGAGGTTCCGCTGGAAGATGAGCCGGGTGACGATGGCACTCGTCCCCGGCGACCACATCAGCAAGAAGATGTACGAGCCCTCGGCCATCCGGCCGCTGATGCCCAGCCACCACCACACCGCGCTGAGGGCGAACGTTAGGCAGAGAAAAGTCGCCAATGCCGCCCGGCTGATCGATGGCGGGGTCATCGGCCCGATCCCGTCGCGGCCGACGGCTTATTCCAGAGATGGGTCTTGAGGAACGTCTCCATCCGGCCCCAGAGGTACATCCACCGGTCGTAGATCAGGGTCTCGTGGGTGTCGTCCGGCACCACGATCAGCTCGTAGGGCACGTTCTTCTGCCGGAGCAGCTGGACCAGCCCCACGGTCTGGCTGAACGGGACGTTCCGGTCGTCATCGCCGTGCCAGATCAACACCGGCGACTTCCACCCATCGATGGCCGCGATGGCCGACGACTGATAGCTGACGTCCGTGGAATCGAGGGTCGAGCCCCAGAGGTGAACGCCCGCCATGTCGACGCCGGCCGCGAAGATGTCGGAGTTCCGCGCCAGCGCCTGCGAACTCAGCACCCCGCCATACGACAACCCCCAGATCCCAACTCGCGCGGGGTCGACGTCGGCCCGCTGCTGGAGATATTTCCCCGCCGCCACCACGTCCTGATACTCGGCGTTGCCCAGCCACCCCGACTTCGGAGCCGTCCGGAAGGTCTTACCGTAGCCGATCCCGGTCCGGTAGTTCACCGACAGCACCACGTAGCCCTGGGTCGTGAGCCACTGGTTCACGGCGTAGGCAAAGTGATAGAAGTCCATATAGTGGTAGCCGAGGAGCATTTGCCGGCTGGGCCCGCCATGGACGAAGATGATGGCGGGGCGCTTCTCGCCCGGCTTCTGGTCCTTGGGGAGGAAGAGCTGGTTGTAGAAGCTCAACCCGTCGGCCGCTTTGAGGACCACGGGTTCCGGCACGACCGACGCCGCCATCGGGAATTCTTTGCTCAACATCGGATAAATGACCCGCCCCCGGCCGCTTGCGATGTCGATCACGCTCACCGAGAGCGGGCGGGTGGCCGAGGCGGTGAGGGCGGCGACCTGGCGGCCCGACGCGATGGCGGCGGGGTACATCTCGATCTCGTCACCCTGGGTGATTCGGACGGCCGGGCCTCCGGAGGTCGGCGCCTTCCAGAGATGGCGGCGATCGATGTCCAAGGCGTTGCTGGCGTAGTAGAGGGTGGCGCCGTCGGGCGAGAGGTCCGTGGTTTCGAGCGCGCCTTCGCCGGGGCTCAGCTCGATCGGGGTGGTGGTGCCGCCGGCGGCGGACACCGCGTAGTAGCGGATCCACTCCTCGGGCTCCTGCTGGAAGATCAGGCTTAAGCCCGCCCAGGTAATTCGCTGAATGGCCTGGAAGGTCTTGCCGTTAGGCTGGGTGTGCCAGACCTCGACCCCGGTGTCGCCGGTGATCGGCGCCACCATCAGGGCCAGACCGTAGCCGCCCTTGAGAGTGGCGCGGTAGAGGCCGTCGGCCGGCTTCTCGTCGGAGTCAGGCGCCTGACCCGGGCCTCGGCTGTTCGGGGTCCGGGCCGCCCGCTGCCCGGCGGTCGGCGGTGCCTGCGAGATGATCCCGGGAAGGCCCGGCACCGCCTGCTGGCCATAGGGCGTGCCTGGGCGCCGGATGAACGCGATCCGCTTCGAATCGGGCGACCAGGTCGGGCTCGCGTCGAAGTCGACACTCGGCGAGGCGTAGGCCAGGGTCCGGGCCCGCACGTCGTAGACCCCGATCAGCGAGTGATAGTCACGGACGCTGACGAACGCGATCTTGGCCCCGTCCGGAGACCACCGCGGATCGCCATTCCGGCCCCACGCTTTGATCGTCGGGAGCAGGTTCCGGTCGACCGCCGCCGTGGTCCCGGCCCGGCTCGATGGCACCACCACGATCTGCCCGTCCCTGACCAGCGCGATCGAGCGGCCGTCGGGCGAGAGCACCGGGGCGCCGCCTTCGATGACGCGCCAGGCGCCGGCTCCACTGGTCCGGGCGGCCCAGATGGCCCGCTCCGGTCCCCGCGGATCACTGCTCGGATTGGCGACCCAGCCCTCCCGGTTGGGAGCGCTCCCCCGGACGAACGAGACGATCGCGCCGTCATCGGCAATCGCGAGATCCGAGAGCACCACGCCGTCGTCGTTCATGAAGCTGGTGAGCCGGACCGGCTTCCACGCCGGGGCGGCCGCGGTGAAGACGTTCCGACGGCCCCGCTCCTCCGCGAGCCAAGCGATCCGGTCGGCCTTCCGGGCGGAGACCAGCTCGGAGGGGAAGCCGGGGCTCATGAACTGATCGATGGTGGGCTTGTTCTGGGCGGCGGCGCTCGCGACCGACAGCGCTGATAGCAGGGACCAGAGCAGTGGCCGGGTCGGGACTCGACTCATGATGCGCTCCATGGGCATTCGGTCATCGCGCTGGCGGCCGGGTGCCGCGGAGACGCTTGATTTCTTCGAGGACGAGGATGTCCGCCTGATCCTGGGGCCGTCCGGTCCGCTTGGAGGCGATCAGATGGTCGATCGAGGCCGTCGGGATGGTGATTCCCTCGAGTTCGAACAGATTGGCTTCCCTGACGGCGTCGCGGTACCGGACCGACCACGCCAGGGTGAGAATGTCGACCCGGGGCGAATCGCCGATGATGGTCACGAACTTGGCGACAATCTCCTTGGCCGCCCATTCGCGGGTAAAGCCTAACCCCAGGTGGCTGAGCGCGTCGAGGACTCGGGCGGCGTTCTCTTCGGTCGGTTCGATCAGGATGTCGATGTCACGGGTGGCGCGGGCGCTGCCCCAAAGTTGGAGCGCCCGGGCGCCGACCAAGAGGTACCGTGCCTTCGCCTGATTGAGATGATAGCAGACCTCCGCCAGCTCCGTCTTGAACGAAGGGGTCAGAGGAGGCCGGCCGCCTCCAGGTTCTTCCATTCGAGATAGTCCTCCGGTCGGTCAAAACTGACGAACAGCCGCCCGAACGAGCGGGCCGGCACCTCCCGAGCGGTTCGTTCCGCCGCGAGGACCCGATCTTCCGGCGACAGGCGAACATCGTCCGCGAGCAAGCGGCGGCGATAGGGATCGAGCCGGCCCCCGTCCGCAGGCCCGGTCAACAACGGGGGCGCCGCGATCCCGCGCTCGGCGACCATGCCGGGCTGGGGGGTGCCCTTCTGCTGTTCGCTGAGGCGCCGAACGGCTTCGGCGATGACCCAACTGCGGGACCGGTCCCATCGGCGGGCCAGTTGGTCGGCCTGCCGAACCAGGTCTGCGGGAATGGTCATGCTGATCCGGTCGAGCGGCGTCTTCATACTAAGTATTACTAAGTACTACTCGATCGAAACGCAAGTCGCCGGCACGACAACCAGTTGGTGTCGATCGCCGGCCTGATCAGGCCGCCCGGCCCCCTCTCGGCCGGCGCGAGCCCACGGCGGTCGGTTTGGTGCGCCGCTCCCGTTTGCCGCGGGCAACTTCAGTAGCCAGCGCATCAAGACGCTGGTTCCAGTTGGTCCGAAACGGATCGAGCCAGCGGTCGATGGCCTGAAGCGGTCCCATCTCGAGCGAGTAGAAACGGCGCGGGCCATCGACCCGCGAAGTGGCCAGGCCCCCATCGCGAAGGACGCGGAGGTGTTGCGACACCGCCGACTGGGTGATCCCGAACTCCCGTCGGATCACGGCAACGATCGCACCGGAGGTTCGATCGCCTGGGCCGAGGAGTTGAACGATCCGGCGGCGGACCGGATCACCGAGGATCGCGAAGGCGTGGGTCACCCGGCGGTCGGATCGGGTTCGCCGAGGTAGAACGCTGTGGTTCGAGCGGCCGCGGCACGGGCCTCTGCGGGATCGTCGCCCGCGGCCGTGGCGGCGCGGGCCCAGTCATCACTGCTCGCGCGGATGAAGGCTTGGCCGTCGGGAGACGTCGTCCACGCCATGACGGCTGCGGGGTCGAGCGCCGCGTTGTCCGAGGCGAGGTGGCGGGTCAATCCCATCAGTCCCAAGTCCCAGCCAATTCCGACCGCGCCCGGCCCGAACTGGCCCCAACGTGGGTCCACATGGGCAAGGTGCTCGAGCCGGAGCCGAGTGCCGCTGCCCTCGGGCGTCAACTCGACCTCGAGCCAGGTGGTGCCGCCGCCAAACTCCCAGGTGACGGCGAGGCGGCGGGGCGGGTCGCAGGCGGTGATGGTGCCGCCGGCGTTGCCCTGGAATTGGTAGCGGCCACCGAGCCGGAGGTCGCCGCTGATCGGCAGGAACCAGCGAGGAAGCCGCTCGGCGTTGGTGAGGGCGTCCCAGAGATCGGCAGCATCAGTGGGGTAGGTTCGGGTGGCGATGACGGCGCGGGCCTCACGGCCGTCGTGGAGGCGGTTGGCGACTTCGCGTTGCGTGGCGCCGATCAGGTCGGCGGGATCGGTGGTCATGGGTCACCTTGACGGGAAGCTTGGGAACAGCAAGATATATTAGCAACGGCTAATATATAATGGTGGACCTCCCCGATGGTCGGACGGGTCAAGCGGAGTCCCATCGCCCGAGTTAGTTTTTCAGTGGTTGGATCCCCATTCTCCCCCGTTCCACATCCGGAGCTGCTCCCTTGCGTCTGTTGCCCCTCCTCGGCCTCGGCCTCGGCCTGCTGGCCGCCGCCTGTGCCCCCGCCAAGTCCGATGCCCCCGCGGCTCCCGCCGAGCCCATGGCCTTGTCGGCCGCTGAGCTCGACCAGGTGAAAGCCGTCGATGCCGCCTTTGCCGCCGGCATGAACGCCAAGGATTCGGCGGCGGTGTTCGCGGTCTACGCGCCGGACGCCAAGTTGATGCCGCCGGACGCGCCGACGCTCGATGGCGCGGCAGGCCACGCGGTGATCACCGGGCTGATGGCAGGCGGCGCCAGCGATTTCGTGATGAACCCGACCACGGTTTACGGTATCGGTGACCTGGCCTACATCGTCGGCACCGCGAGCTTCAAAATGGGCGGCGCCAGCGAGACGGTGAAATACACCGAAGTCCTCCGGAAGGGCGCCGATGGCAAGTGGCGCTATGTGGTGGACATGTTCAGCGGCATCGCGCCGCCGGCACCGGCAAAGAAGTAACCTTGAACCTGATGGGAGGAAAATTGCGTCACGGTCTGATCGTCGTGATGTGGGTCGCCGCTGCCTGCGGGAAGCCCGCGCCGCCCTTCAATCCTCTCGTCAGAATTCCGCAAGGCGCCTATCGAGGCCGCCCCGCCGAGCAGGGCGTCGTGGCGTTCCTCGGCATCCCATATGCCCGCCCGCCGGTCGGCCAGCAGCGTTGGCGCGAGGCGCTCGCGCCGGTGCCATCCAACGCCACCGTCGACGCGACCGGGTTCGGTCCGACCTGTCGTCAGCTCCCGGAAAAAAACGAGCAGGCCTCGCTGACGCCACAGGGCGAGGACTGCTTGAGCCTCAACATTTGGACCCGGCGGATCGACGGACCCCGCCGGCCGGTGTTGCTGTGGATTCACGGCGGCGCCAACGTC
>JAYVJS010000093.1:0-2918 GCA_043769075.1 Gemmatimonadota bacterium
CTTGGTGCGACACCAGCGCGCGCAACCCACTTCCATCGGGCTTGGTGATCCAAATGTCCCCGGCGCCGGAGCGATAGCTCCCGAAGACGACTTGACCATCGGGCGTCCAGGCTGGATGGGTGTCTCGGCCCGGGCTCGTCGTGAGTCGCCGGACGTCGCCGCCATCCGCGTTCATCAAGTAGATCTCTTCGTCCCCATCGCGATCGGAGTCAAAGGCAATCTGCCGGCCGTCGGGTGACCAAGCAGGATGTCGGGCAAAGGTGAGCGGGATCGTAGCTCGGGGGTAGGTGAGCCGTCGCTCGTCGGTCCCGTCGGGTCGGATGGAGTAGAGGTTCCAGACGCCGTCGCGGTTCGAGTCGAAGAGGATCCGGCTCCCATCGGGAGACCAGTCAGGGTGACTGTCGTCGGCCACGTTGTCGGTCAGTTGCCGCTCACCGGTCCCGTCCGCGTTGATCACATACAATCCGATGCGGCCATTGCGGGAAGACTCGAACACCAACTGGCGGCCATCGGGCGACCAAGAAGGGTTGATATTGAGAAAGATCGGCTGGGGCGCGGGTGTCTGCGCCACCGCCGGGGCCGCGGCGGCGGCGGCGGCTGCGAGGACAATCGTCATCGCGGCGGGTCGAGACAGACTCAAGGGTCGCATCCTGTCACAATGGGTTCTGGGTTAGGCGCCCAAGGCGCCGCGGCATAGGGAGCCGTACGAGGGACCAGAACTCCGAGTTGCACCGGCTTGGCCGACCCGCCCCCCAAGGGATCTCGCCGCCCTCGATCCGCATCCAGCGTGATAGGCTGCCGCCCGCGGCCTGCTGCTCGTACATTGAGGGCGGTCCCGGTCGTCCACCAGGAGAACATGCGAACGTCTTTGTTGATCATCGGCGGCCTGGTGGCCGCTTCGGCGACCCGGGCCCAAACGCCCGCCGCCTGGCGCAACCTCTCGGCCCCGTCCCATCCGGTCACGACCGACTTCAGCGTCATGGTCCCGATGCGAGACGGCGTTCACCTGGCCGCCAACATCGTCCGGCCGACCGAACCCGGGCGCTACCCGGTGGTCATCAACTACATCCCCTACGGAAAAGACCCGTCCTCCTACTTCGCCGTCCGCGGCTACATCGCGATCTTCGCCGAGCAGCGGGGGACCGGGCAATCCGAGGGCGCCATGAAGGACTACTTCGACGCCCAGTCGTTTCAGGACGGCTACGACCTGGTGGAGTGGGCCGCGAACCAGCCCTGGTCCGACGGCAAGATCGGGCTCTGGGGGATTTCGTTCGGCGCCATCAACGCGACCCGGGTGGCGGCGCTCAGGCCCCCGCATTTGAAGGCGTTGGCCGTCAACAGCGCCTACGCCAACTTCTACGGCGACCACTGGTACCCGGGCGGGGTCCGGAGCAACCACCCGTACGTCTGGCACGGGGCGCCGAACCTTCTCTACACCATGCTTCGCGGGCCGGTGTACGACGACGGCAAGGGCGGCAAAACCCTCGACCTCGAAACCTGGAAGCGGCACCTGAACGACAACGGTTGGGCGGGATTCTTCCGACCCCAGTGGGACCATAACAGCTACGACGCCTACTGGCAGGAGAAGGACCTCCGGAGCAAGTACGCCACCTTCGAGGTCCCGACCCTCCAGGTCGCCAACTTCTTCGACCATGCCCGGAACCACGACGAGGCCTACCAGAACTACCTCGTGCTCAAGGCCAAGAAAGTCCCTCAGAAACTGATCGCCGGACCTTGGACCCACGGCGCGTTCGGCCCGACCCAGGCGATCGACTTCGAGCAGACCATGCTGGCCTGGTTCGATCACTTCCTCAAGGGGATCAACACCGGCATCACCGAGGAGCCGCCGGTGTCGGTGTTCGTGATGCGGGAAAACCGGTGGCGCGCCGAAGAGGACTGGCCGATCGCCCGGACCACGCCGACGCGCTACTTCCTTACCGCAAGCGGCAGCCTAACGACTAGGACCCCGGGCCCCGCCGCGGCCCCGCCACGCCGATTCACTTACCACCCCTGGGTCGGCAGCGCCGCGGGCCCCTACGGCACCTGGTTCAACGCCGGCTACTCCGAGTACATCGGGCTCCCCGACCAGCGGCCCGATGAGGCCGAGTCACTCACCTTCACCAGCGACGCCCTCGCGGCGCCGACCGAAGTGACCGGCATGCCGGCCATCAGCTTCTACGCCACCTCCACCGCCAAGAACACCGACTTCACGATCAAGCTCTCCGACGTCCAGCCGGACGGGCGCTCGGACTTGGTGACCAGAGGGTGGATCAACTCCTCCTACCGTGAGTCGAATCTGAACCCGGCCCGGCCCGAGGACTGGAAGATCACGGCCCCGACACCGATCATCCCCGGCAAGGTCTATCGCTACCGGGTGACGCTCCAGAATATCGCCTACCAGTTCAAGCCGGGGCACCGGATCCGGGTGACGATCGCCTCGAGCGACTGGCCGTCGAACTGGCCTAACCCCCTGCCGGCCCGAAACGAGATCCGGTTTGAGAGCCCCGACGGCGATCGGTCGTCGATCGTGCTGCCGATCGTGCCGGCCCGCCCGACGCCCCTCGCCGAGCCGTACATCCCGCTCGCCGCGCCACGGGAACAGCCGCCAAGGCCCGACGATGCGGAGCGGTTTTGGATCGAGAACGACCTGACGGCGGGAAAAATGATCTATCGGTCGACCAGCCGGTCGGAGCGCCCGGTGCCGGGCGGGACGATGACGGACGAAAGCGAGTGGCGGATCGATCTCACCAAGACGGCGCCCTACCGGCAGTCGATTGATCTCAAGACAACCTGGATCATCCGGCGGCCAGGCAAGCCGGACGTTCGATTCGTCTATCGGGTGGTCACGGATAGCGCGGGGCCTAGGCCCACCCTAACGCTGACCGAAGGCCCGACGCCCTGACGCCTCTTGGGGCCGG
>JAYVJS010000094.1:0-4069 GCA_043769075.1 Gemmatimonadota bacterium
GCACTGCGCCGGTTGCCTCATTGAGTGGCTGTCGGGCCGCCAGGTCTGTGAGCGCCACCCGAATCGCCATCGGGCTGACCGTCAACCCCTCCGGCAGCCGGTGAATCGTCTTGAGCACCGCCGCCACCCCATCCGCCCCGCAGACTCCGCAACCGGTTCGGCCGGTCATCCGCCGGGTTCGGGAGCCGATGATCGCCTCACATGCCGCCGACACCGCCACTTGAACCTCGATCCCCTGGCTATAGCGGACAATCTCGATCCGCTCGATATCGGCCGGCCCAGTGATCAACTCCTCAGTGATACTGAACCCGAGCACAAAATCCTCGAGATCCAGGGGTGTCGCCATCATGACGACATGGGGAATCCGGTTGTACACGACCACGACCGGCGTCTCCTCGACGACCCGCTCGGTCTCGTCCGCAACCGCTTCCCCCCGCCACCGCCGCGCCGAAACCGCCAAGACCGGTTCCGCAAACCCCAACCGACGAACCCCGAGTCCAGTCACATCCCCCCCTATCCCAGGCCGAGTGCCGAGTGCCGAGAATATTAGCCCGATGGAATCCCGAATGACCGCGACACGGCCCGGTTCACTATCTTTGCCGTTGCGTCGATCGTTCGTTGACCTGAACAGCCGGAGCCAGTCGCCATGGCCGTAATGCCTCCAATTAACCTGAAACGCTGGGTCGACGAACACCGCGATCTCCTCAAACCCCCGGTCGGGAACAAGATGATCTGGCAGGATGCCGAGTTTCTGGTCATGGCGGTCGGAGGCCCGAATGCCCGGAAGGATTTTCACGTCGAAGACGGCGAGGAATTCTTCTACCAGGTCGAGGGAGATATCGTTGTTCGAATCGTCGAAAACGGCAAGGTCAAGGAGATCGCGATCAAAGAGGGCGAGATGTTCCTGCTCCCCGCCGGTGTCCCTCATTCGCCCCAGCGTCCCGCCAATACGGTTGGGCTGGTCATCGAACGCCGCCGTGAAGAGGGCGAGCACGACCACCTTCGCTGGTTTTGCGAGCGCTGCGGGGAGATCATCTTCGACGCCAGTTTTCAATTGGTGGACTTGGGAAAACAGCTCAAGCCTGTGATGGAAGCCTTCTGGTCCGACGAGGCGAAGCGGACCTGTAAGAAGTGCGGCACGGTGATGCAGCCCCCGGTTCCCACCTCGCCGAAGTAACGGGTGTACCAATCCTCCGAGTCCTGGGCATTGGCCCAGGATGCCGCCGACCCGCTCGGACCCTGTCGAGCGGAGTTTGAACATCCGGTCGACGACCGGGGGAGGGCATTGGTCTACCTCTCCGGCAACTCGCTTGGGTTGATGCCCCGCGCCGTCCGAGGTCTGGTGGCCCAGGAACTCGCCGATTGGGGGCAGTTAGGGGTCGAGGGTCACTTCAGGGCCAAGACGCCTTGGTATTCGTATCACGAAAACTTCACTGAGACGGGGGCCCGATTGGTTGGGGCGGACCCGGGTGAAGTCGTCATGATGAACTCCTTGACCATCAATCTCCATCTGATGATGGTGTCGTTCTACCGGCCGACCGCCCGGCGCCGGAAGATCCTGATCGAAGCGGCTGCGTTTCCTTCCGACACCTACGCGGTGGCGTCCCACCTCGAATCGCGGGGCATCGACTCGGCCGACGGCATGGTCCAGCTGAAGCCCGAGCCCGGCCACGCCTGCCTGACCACCGAGGGCATCGAACATGCGATTGCCTCGCTTGGCGACGAACTCGCTTTGGTTCTTCTGCCCGGCGTCCAGTACTACACCGGCCAGCGCCTCGACCTCGCCCGGATTACGGCGGCGGCCCATCGAGCCGGCGCGTTGGCCGGATTCGACTTGGCCCACGCGGTCGGCAATGTGCCCTTGGAGCTCCACGCCTGGGACGCGGATTTCGCGGTGTGGTGCTCGTACAAGTATCTCAACGGGGGTCCCGGGGCGCCGGGCGGGTGCTTCGTCCATGCCCGGCACGGCGCCAATGGGTCGCTGCCTCGATTCGCTGGCTGGTGGGGCAATGACCCCGCCACCCGGTTTCGGATGCACCAGAACGAGCGGTTCGTCCCGGCACCGGGGGCCGCCGGTTGGCAACAGAGCAACCCGTCCGTCTTGGCGATGGCGCCGCTCCTGGCCTCGATGGCCCAATTCGACCGGGTCGGGATGGCCGCCCTGCGGGAAAAGTCGCTTCGGCTCACCGGCTACCTCGAGTTCCTACTCCAGCGGGTTCCGGGTGGCCGGCTTCCCATCCTGACGCCCGCTGATCCCGAGGCCAGAGGGTGCCAGCTCTCGGTCCTGATTCCCGACGCCGCCAAGGCGGTGTTCGATGCGGTCCGCGCCCGGGGTATCGTGCCTGACTTCCGCCAACCCGACGTGATCCGGCTCTCGCCGGTGCCCTTGTACAACTCGTTCCACGACGTTTGGCGGGCGGGGACGGTGTTGGGGGAGATTCTCGGTGCCTAACGAAAAGCGGCCGGGGTTTCTGGTGGTCGGAGGCGGTTTGGTCGGATCGATGGTCGCCGCTTTGCTCGGCCGCGAGGGGTTTCCGGTTGAGCTGATCGATCGACGGGGCGATCCCCGGATCGGCCCGATCGAATCAGGACGGAGTATCAATCTCGCCATTTCTGCCCGGGGCCTCAATGCCTTGGCCACGCTCGACCTCGACGATCGGCTGCTGGGGTTGGGAGTACCGCTCTATCGCCGGGCCATTCATGCTCGGCACTCGGCACTCGGCGCTCGGCACTCGGCGGTGGACGGGGGGGTCGCGTATCAGCAGTATGGGAATGGGCGGCAGGCGATTTACTCGTTTTCGCGAGGGGAGCTCAATCGGGCCTTAGTTGATGCGGCGGGGCGGACGCCGAACGTGGGGCTGACATTCGGGCGCCGGTGTGTCGATGTCGATCTCGAGGCGGGGACGGTCGATCATGTCGATGCGCGTACCGGGGAGGACCGGCGAACCAGCCGCGGCGTCATTGTGGGGGCCGACGGGGCGTTTTCGGCGGTCCGGTTGGGTCTCCAGAAGCGGCTCTATCAGGAGTTTTCGCAGAGCTTCCTCCCCCATGGCTACAAGGAACTCTTCCTTCCGGCGCGGGCGGATGGGTCGGCGGCGCTGGAAATGAACGCCATGCATATTTGGCCGCGGGGGCGGTTCATGATGATGGCGATGGCCAACTGGGATCGCTCATTTACCGTCACGCTGTATCTGCCCCGAATGGGAGACAATAGTTTCGCTCAGCTGACGACACCCGGCGAGGTCCGGGCGTTCTTCGAACGAGAATTTCCCGATGCGGTGCCGTTGATGCCGAGTTTGATTGAGGATTTCTTCGCCAACCCGGTCGGGGCGATGGTGACGGTCCGGACCTACCCGTGGCAGGCAAGCGGACGAGTGGTCCTGATCGGCGACGCCGCTCACGCGATCGTGCCGTTCTACGGGCAGGGCGTCAACTGCGGGTTTGAGGATTGCCTCGAGTTGGTGACCCAAATCAAGGCCAGTCCCGATGACCTGAGTCTGGCCTTTGAGCGGTACCAACAGGTTCGGAAAGCGAACGCCGAGGCTATCGCAGACCTGGCGTTGGCGAATTTTCATGAGATGCGCGACGATGTCGCGAGTCCCATGTTTCTGTGGAAGAAGCGGTTGGAGCACCTGCTGGCGAAGCTGCTACCCGGCTGGTATCGACCGCTCTATCCGATGATTGCGTTCTCGTTGATCCCTTACGCGGAGGCCCGGGCTCGGGCCGCCCAGCAAGCCACCACGCTCCGGCGGGTCGGGTGGTCGATCGGGGCGCTGGTCACCCTGTCGATCGCCTGGCTCCTACTCTCGAGGTAACCATGACAGCCGTCACTTACGCGTCGTACCTGAAGCTGGACCAACTGCTTGACCTCCAGGAGCCCAAGTCAGCGCCCGAAGAGCACGATGAATTGCTGTTCATCGTGATCCATCAGACGTATGAGCTTTGGTTCAAGCTCCTGCTCCACGAAACCGCCAAAGTGATGCGGGACTTCCATGGGAACGATCTCTTCGGGGCGATCGCGACGCTGAAGCGCATGCGCACCATGATGAAGACCCTGGTTGGGCAACTC
>JAYVJS010000095.1:0-2921 GCA_043769075.1 Gemmatimonadota bacterium
GTGGTTACATCGACGACAGGCCCTTCACAGCGTCGGCAAGCATCCGAACCTTGGCGGCATCCTTGGAGCCGTTAGCATCGGAGGCCACCTGCGAGGACAGCTGACTCAGCGCGGAACTCCGAGCCGAGCCCGACGCCTTCTCGGCCGAGGCCAACGACTGCCGGATAGCGGAGATCCGCCCGCCCGACAATCCACCCGACCGCTCCAGCTGGTCGACGTAGGCCCGCGCCAAGGGATAGCTGGCCGGCCAGACGTGCTTGGGCTGGCCCTGGGCGTTCAGGTAATCGAGTTTCACGGTCTTGGCCGCGTCGATCTCATTCTGGGTGATCGCCGGGCTTGCGGTCAGCTCGAAAATGTCGAGCCCTCGACCGATTTCCGAGCTAACCATGTACCCGTTGTACCAGTACACCGACCAGGAGCCGGCGTTACCCATCCGGGCCCCGTCGACCGGGCCCCGGTCGAAGAAGGCGATTTCCTTCGGGTGCT
The DNA here is from genome assembly GCA_043769075.1 of Gemmatimonadota bacterium. Lineage (GTDB taxonomy): Bacteria > Gemmatimonadota > Gemmatimonadetes > Gemmatimonadales > GWC2-71-9 > SHZU01. The sequence goes on from JAYVJS010000095.1 coordinate 487, forward strand.
TGGCGTCGGTCCAGTCGAACACCGTGATCCCGCCCTGATAGAAGGCCTGGACCATCACGTCCCGGCCGGGAATCGGGATCATGGAACCGTTGTGGGCCACGCAGTTCTCGAACGAGGTCTGCGCCGCGGGCATCTTGTAGTAGCTCTGGAACACCATCTTACCGTTCTCGATGGCGAAGATGGCGTCAGCGCCCCATTCCTTCGGATCCGAGGCCCGGCACTTCGGGCCGCCGCCGCCGCCCCACTCGTCACTAAACAGGACTTTGGTGCCGTCGTTGTTGAACGTGGCTGAGTGCCAGTACGAAAAGTTCGTGTCGGAAACCGCGGCCACCCGCTTGGGATTGGCGGGATCCTTGATGTCGATCAACAACCCGTAGCCTTCGCAGGCCCCGCCCGCCATCCCGATGGCGGGATACAAGGTGATGTCGTGGCAGCTGGTGACCCCGGGGTGCTTCTTGCCGTGGTCATCTTCCCGTCCGATCATCTTGGCAATCATCGCCGGCAGGCCGGCCCGAAGTGCCGCGCTGTCCGCCGTCGTCGGCGGGCCGCTGCCCTGGCGGGCCCGAACCACGGAATCGAGGAGCATCTTGGCGAAACCGCCGGGCAAGACTTGCTCACCGCCGCCGAAGTTCACGACGAACTCGCCGCGGGCTTTGGCGGCGGCGACGGCCGCAAGGTCGTCGGGTGCTGCGCCGTGCGACTTGACCGGGTCGAGGTCGTTGAAGATCCGGGGTGAGCTCACGATGGCCGCTTTCGAGGGGTCCTTGAGCGGCACCTTGATGACTTCAATCCGGAACGCGGCCGTGTTCGGGTCGTTCGGATCCTTGACGCAGCCGGGCAACTCCTGCTCCGAGCGGCTCGGGGCCGATCCCGAGATATAGACGTAGATGTTGTCCGGGTCCTTGGGATCCGCCAGCACTGAATGGGTGTGGGATCCGCGGCAGGTCTGGACGTTGGCCAGGTTCTTCGGGTTGGTGATGTCGGTGTTGTCGAAGATCCGGATCCCCTTGATCCGCTCTTGGCTTACCGGGTCCTTAACGCCCTGGTCGCCGCAGTCGATCCGGCCGGTGTTTCCCTCGGCCGACACGAACAGCAGGTTCTTGTAGGTCGACACGTCGCTTTGCGAGGCCGGGCAGTACTTGCTGTGGGCCAGCGTGGGGGCCGCCGGATTGGAGATGTTCCACACCTGGTAGCCGTTGTAGTTGCCCTGGAACACGAGGTTACCGTTGAAGGCCAGGTCCGAGTTGGTGCTGCCGACAAACTTGGCCGACGGCTTGGTGTTGGAGACCAGGCGCATGTTCCAGGCCGCCTCGCCCGCGTCGTCCCGACCGGCCTTGAGGCCGACGCGGGGATCGGGGCTCGGCGGCATGATCGAAAGGCCGGTCATCGGCTTCGGCATTGAGCCGGCATTACTGCTGGTATTGGAGCACCCCGCCAAGGCCAGGAGGCCGAGTGCGAGCGGGGCAAACGGACGAGCGAGACTCATGGAGCGGATCCTCATTTGGAGTTGCGTTCGACGATAATCGAGACCAGCATTTTTTCCATCCTGGCAACTTCGGTCGTCTGGTCGATGTTGACGTCCGAAGCAAACTTGAACACCATTTGGTCCTGCCCGGCGCCGTAGGTGTCGAACAATTCCTTCACCATCGCGACGGCACCGCCGTGATGCTGAATCATCAGTTTCAGGAAGAGTTGGTCGAAGTCCGCGCCCCTGGTGGCGTCGAGCTGGCGCAATTGCTCCGGCGTCAGCATCCCCGGCATCAACATGTCGTGCTCGACGCCGTTCATCATCATCTTCATGCCGGCGGGGTTGGGCTCCGGCACCGGTTGGCGGCGCTCCCGAAGCCAGTTCTGCATCAGGGCGATCTCGTCCTGCTGGGCGTTGATGACCCGGCCGGCGAGGGTAACCACGGCGGGCCGGGCCCCGTTCTTCGGCGCCATTCGGGCCATCGTGATAGCCTGGGCGTGGTGGCTGATCATGCCGGTCATGAAATGGATATCGGCGGCGACGTACGGGTAGCGGGCGCTGTCCGCCTGGGCCTTGGCGATGGCCGCCTCGAGAGAGGCGGTGGCGGCCGCGGCGGTGCTCGCCACCGGGGTCGGCGTGGTGGCGGGTGCGGGCTGGCCGGCGCAGCCCATGGCGGCCGCGCCCCACAGCGCGAGCCCAACGGGTCGACTGAAAATGCTTCGGATCACTGTGACTCTCTCCTGGACTTCGAGGGGGGCGGTGCGCCCCTCCATATCATACACGCTGCGGGGGATTTTGGATTCGGCTCCCCCGGCCCAGCCGCCCGGACCATAACGCGCGGCACGGGAGTAAGGTTACAACTCGGCAACCCTAGCAGGCTGATGAAAAACTGGGGTGAGCGCGAGGATTGGCCATGGTCATGGGCGTTGGGGTACGTGGGGAAGGCGGCGATCATCCCGCGCCGCGG
>JAYVJS010000096.1:0-4918 GCA_043769075.1 Gemmatimonadota bacterium
ATCTGGTACTGGCCGTCGAGCAGGGCCGAGAGAGGTCCGGGCGCCTCGGTCATCGGCGTCAGCTCCCCTTCGTGACCAAACGGCGGAGGAACTGGCCGGTGTGACTGTCTTTCACGGTGGCGACATGCTCAGGGGTGCCGGCGGCCACCACGGATCCGCCCTTGGTTCCGCCCTCGGGCCCAAGATCGACGACCCAGTCGGCCGTCTTGATCACATCGAGATTGTGCTCGATCACCAGCACGCTATTCCCCTTGTCCACCAGCCGGTGGAGGACTTCGAGCAGAACTCGGACATCCTCGAAATGGAGCCCGGTCGTCGGTTCATCAAGGATGTAGAGGGTCCGCCCCGTGTCCCGCTTCGACAATTCGGTGGCCAACTTGACCCGCTGGGCTTCCCCGCCCGACAGCGTCGTGGCCGCCTGGCCCAGATGAAGGTAGCCGAGGCCGACATCGTTGAGCAGCTCGAGCTTTTCGCGGATCCGGCCCTGGGACGAAAAGAACTCCAGCGCATCCGCCACGGTCAGTTCGAGCACGTCGGCGATGCTCCGCCCCTTGTAACGAACCTCGAGGGTCTCCCGATTGTACCGCTTGCCACGACAAACCTCACAGGGGACGTAGACATCGGGCAAGAAGTGCATCTCGATTTTGACGAGACCGTCGCCCTCGCAGGATTCGCACCGGCCGCCCTTCACGTTGAACGAGAATCGGCCGGGGCCGTACCCGCGCATCTTCGCCTCCGGCAGCTGGGCAAACAAATCGCGAATCGGCGCAAACAGGCCGGTGTATGTCGCCGGATTGGACCGGGGGGTCCGACCGATCGGACTCTGGTCGACATCGATGACCTTATCGAGTTGGTCGAGGCCCTCGATCGTCTTGTGCGCTCCGGGTACCACCTTGGCCCGGAAGAAGTGGCGGGCTAACGAGTGGTAAAGGATGTCGGTTATCAGCGTCGACTTGCCGGAACCCGAGACACCAGTGACCGTGGTGAGGACGCCTAACGGGAACTCGACGGTGAGGTTCCTGAGATTGTTTGCCTTGGCCCCGACGACCCTGAGGACGCGCTTCGGATCGACCGGCCGCCGTCTGGCCGGCACCGGGATCCGGAGTTCGCCCCGGAGGTAGCGACCGGTCAGCGACCCGGCGTGGTCGAGCACCGACTGGACGACACCCTCCACGATCACCTCGCCCCCGAACCGGCCCGCCCGGGGCCCGAGATCGACGACATAGTCGGCGGCCCGAATCGTGTCTTCGTCGTGTTCGACCACCAGTACCGTGTTGCCAAGATCGCGAAGTTCCTTGAGCGTCTTGAGGAGGCGGTCGTTATCTCGCTGGTGGAGGCCGATGCTCGGCTCATCGAGGATGTAGAGTACGCCCACCAACCGGGACCCGATCTGGGTCGCCAGCCGAATCCGTTGGGCCTCCCCGCCCGACAGCGACCCGGACCCCCGGCCAAGCGTTAGGTATTCAAGGCCCACATCGCGCAGAAAGGTGAGCCGGTCATGGACCTCCTTGAGAATCGGCCCGCCGATGTCGGGATCGATGTTCCCCGTTTTGCTACGTCCGAGCGGGATCCCGCTGAAGAACACCAGCGCTTCGTCCACCGAAAGATCAACGACTTCGCCGATGCTCTTGCCGGCCACCAGAACGGCGAGGCTTTCGGGCTTGAGCCGCCGGCCATGGCAGGTCCGGCAGGGCATTTCCACCATGAACTCGCCGAGCTGTTGGCGAACGGCATCACTCTGGGTTTCATAGAACCGGCGCTCGACGTTCTTGAGGATTCCTTCCCAGCCGGACTCGTAGTCGCCTTTGATTTTGGGCCCATCGAGCTGGAACTTGAACGTCTTGCCGGGCGCCCCCCGCAGCAGCATGTCCTTGACCGTTAGGCTCAGCGAGCGCCACGGGGCGTCCAAGTCGAACTTGTACAACTTGGCCAAGGTTGGAAGAATGACCTTCCGGAGATACCCACTGGGCTCGCCCCAGGGGAGAATCACACCCTCGACGATCGAGAGACCCGGATCACCAATCGCCAATTCCGGGACTGATTCTCGCCGGGTTCCGAGGCCATGGCAGTCCGGGCAGACCCCGAACGGCGAGTTGAAGGAAAACTGCCGGGGCTCGAGCTCGGGCATCGAGAGGCCACAGACCGGACAGGCAAACCGCTCGGAAAAGATCACCGATTGGTGCCCAAGGCCGTGTCGAACCACCTCGACCACGCCCTCGGCCACCTTGAGTGCGGTTTCGATCGAATCGTTGATCCGGGACCGGTCGGCGGGACGAACCACCAGCCGATCGACGACCACCGCCACATCATGATTCTGGCGCCGGTTGAGTTTCGGCACCGCCGTGAGATCGTAGGTCTCGCCGTCGACTCGGACCCGGACAAACCCCCGCTTGGCCAAATCCTCAAAGAGCTCCCGAAACTCGCCCTTCCGACCACGAACGATCGGGCCGAGGATCTCGATCCGGGTATCCTCGGGCCAGGCCGATACCGCCTCAGCAATTTGGGCCGCACTCGAGCGAGCGACCGGGGACCCGTCGTTCGGACAATGGGGCGTCCCGGCCCGGGCCCAGAGGAGCCGCATATAGTCGTAGATCTCGGTGACCGTCCCCACGGTCGACCGCGGGTTGTTCCCGGTGGACTTCTGCTGGATCGAAATGGCCGGCGAGAGGCCTTCGATCGCGTCAACATCCGGCTTTTCCATCAAGCCAAGGAATTGCCGGGCGTATGCCGAGAGCGACTCGACGTACCGGCGTTGGCCTTCGGCATAGATGGTGTCGAACGCGAGTGATGATTTGCCTGAGCCGGACAGACCGGTGATGACGGTCAGTTGGTTTCGGGGAATGGTGACGCTGATGTTTTTGAGATTGTGCTCGCGGGCACCGCGGACGCGAAGGTATTCCTGGGCCATAGCCCCTGAAGATATCCCGAAACCGGATTCGCTTCAACCAACGAAGTTCGGCGCCGGGTTTGGCGGCGGGATTGCTAGGCGATACCTTCACTCGATGACCCCACCTCAATTGACGGTGCTGTGCATCGCAAGCTATCGCAAGGGCGACGCCTTCCTCCACGCGGCGAAGCGCGCCGGCGCACGGGTTCTGTTGCTGACCTCGAAGAGCCTCGAAACCTCCGACTGGCCCCGCGAGGCGTTCGACGACATCTACTTTGTCCCGGATGTCGACAAACAATGGAACATGACCGAGGTGATCAAGAGTGTGAGCTGGTTGGCCCGCTCCACCAAGATCGACCGGATCGTCGCCCTCGATGATTTCGATGTCGAGAAGGCGGCGATGCTCCGGGAACATCTCCGGGTCGCCGGGATGGGCGACACCACAGCCCGCTACTTCCGAGATAAGCTGGCAATGCGCGCCAAGGCGCGGGAGGCCGGGCTGGTGGTGCCGGATTTCGTCCCGGTGCTCAACTATGACGAGATTCGAGCATTCTTAAACACCGTACCCGGCCCCTACGTGCTCAAGCCCCGTTCGATGGCCGCCGCGATCGGGATCCGGAAGGTGGCAACCGGAGACAATCTCTGGCCGCTGCTCGATGAGCTCGGCGACCAGCAGGCCTTCTTCGTCCTCGAGCAATTCGTCCCGGGCGACGTCTTCCATGTTGATTCGATCGTGGCGGACTACCGGGTTCGGTTTGCCATGGCCAGCCGGTACGGGACCCCACCCCTCGAAACCGTACAGGAGGGGCGGGTCTTCACGACCAAGACGCTTCGGCGCCGGAGCCCGGACGAACGAACGCTGCTCGGCTTCAATCAGACCCTACTCAAGGCGTTAGGCCTGAAGCAAGGGGTTTCCCATACCGAGTTCATCAAAGGGCGGCGCGACGGCGCTTTCTATTTCCTGGAAACGTCCGCCCGGGTCGGCGGGGCCCACATTGTCGATCTGATCGAAGCCGCCAGCGGGCTCAACCTGTGGGCGGAGTGGGCCCGACTCGAGTGCCGACCCGAGGACGACCCTTATGTCGTTACGCCTCCCAAGCGCCGCTATGCGGGCCTGCTGGTGTCGTTGGCTCGGCAGGAGCAGCCGGACCTCTCGGGCTACGACGCCCCCGAGGTGACCTGGCGGCTGGAGAAGAAGCACCATGCGGGGCTGGTGGTCGCCTCGCCGAAACTCGAACGGGTCGACGCCTTGGTCGACCAGTACTCGGAAGGGTTCTATCGAGATTTCTTCGCGACGGCCCCAGCCAGGATGACGGCAACCGACTGAAGGCTCTATCCTTCCCGGATGCGCCGCCTGACCAACTCCCGCGACAACCTGCCCGACGACGGGGCCCTCGAGGGCTTTCCCAGCCTCGGCCTTGAAGGTGACCTTCCGTCCGCCACGCTGGACGCCATCGGATCACTCCGGCCATTCGGACGCGACATCCCGGAACAACGGATTGCCACGTTCCCTGCCTCGAAGGCCGGCCCCCCAGGCGAACTCGGCCGCGCGGCGGCCCTGGCGGCTGAAGGCCGGCGACTCGACGCGATCGCGTTGCTCCGCCAGGTCATTGCCGGGGACCCGAGGGCGATCGAGGCCAGGATTGCCCTGGCCGACCTCCATGCAACCGCAGGCGACTGGGAGCTCGCGATCGACCAGCTGTCCGAGGCGATGGACCAGGGAGCCGCCAAACCCCCAACCTTGGTCCTCCGTGGCGCATTCCATGCACAGACCAACCAAGCTGAGGCAGCTGAACGGGACTTCCGCGAAGCAATTCGCCAGGACCCAAGCTATTGGCCTGCATACCGTTACCTCGGTGTCACCCGACTTCGGATGGGGGCTGGCCGCGAGGCGATCAAGGTGCTTCGGGAAGCCTATTCCATGGCACCTCAAGACCCCGAGTGCGCCCTGTTTCTGGGGGAGGCCTTGTTGGCGCAAGGCGAGCTTGAAGAAGGACATCAGGTGTTGGTGGCGGCCCTCGACCTCGACCC
>JAYVJS010000097.1:0-3027 GCA_043769075.1 Gemmatimonadota bacterium
GTCAGTCGCACCCCCGCCCGCACTTCAGACGCCCACCCCCGCCAGGTCGTGGCCCGGGCGCGGAGGTCGTTGGTCCAACTCCAGGACCAGGTGGCCCGATCGGCGGAAGCCCGAGGCCGACCGACCCCGGGCGCCCGGAGACCTCAATCCGTCCGGATCAGCGCCATTCGTGGGCGCCGATGTCGTAACCGCTTCCCATCGGCAAGGCGCCGGCGTAGAAGTCCTTGCCGCCGGTCGCGATGCCGAACCGGCCGGCGAGGTTGATGCCCCGGTCGATGGCGCCCGACGTCGAGAGAAGTCGATAGGCACCGAGATTGGCCAGCCGATCGGCATCACCGATCGTCCCCCCGTTGCCCGGATTGGTAAACTGGGGAGCGGCCTCGCTGCCGACCGTGGTCCCGTCGAGAAGCTCCTGGGTCGATGCCGTGCGCCACGCGCTCAGCCCGAGGTAGGTCGTCCCCTTCCATACCAACCGGTTGGTGGCGCCGCTCGCATAGTAGGTGTTGCCTTCGAGACGGACGTCGGTTCCCGCCAGCGCGCTCGATGTCGCCTCGACCGCCCGGAGGCCGCTGGTCGTTTGAATCACGTTGTTCCGCAAGTGGACCCGACTCGGGTAGTTGGCTGAGACGGATGCGTTGTGAATGAACACGCCTCGAGGTGCCCCGGAGGCCGACGGCGCCAGATAGACCGTGTTGTTGTAGATCTCCGTCGAGAGGATCCTGCCCCACACGGTGATCGCCCCGGGGCTGTTCTTCCGGGCGTCGTTCTCGCTCACGTTGTAGCGAACGGTATTCCCAATGTGGTTCTGGTTGGCGACCCCGTGCGCCAAGAGGATCCCGGGTCCGTCGTTGCCGTGGGTGTAGTTGTACTGGATCGTCGAGTTGCGGGCGTTCTGGTCGAGGCCCATCCCTCCGCCGTCGGCAATCCCCCCGGTTCGGTTGCCGTACGACTCGTTGTATTGCAGGACGACACCGTCCGCATCATAGGCCCAGATCCCCTCGGGCCCGGCCGACCAGGTGTTGAGTGCGCCGTTGTTCCAGGCCACCGAGCGTTCCACCGTCCCCCCGGTGACGCCCGACAAGACGATTCCACTGCCCGACGGGTAGCTGGTGCCGCCCTTACCGGTGTTGTTGAAGGCCTTGAGATGCCCAAAGTAGACATTGCGATGTGCATACGGGGCTTGGGCATAGGTGATGAACCCGGCCTCGGCATTGTCGTGGGAACTGGTGTTCGTCACTCGGACGTTGCTGAAGCCTGCCGGCCCGTTCCAACTGCCGATCGAAACACCGTATTTGCCGTAGCCGCTCACATCGAGGCTGTCGATGGCGACGTAGTCGAGCAGAGCCCCGGCGAGATCGGAATAGATGTTGAGCCCGCTGCTCGTGTTGCTGGTTCGCCCCGAGCCGACAACGATCAGCTTCGAGATCGAAAACCCCGCCGTGTTGTACAGCGTCAGGCCGGGCGCCGTTCCGGAATTGATCGTAGCCCGGCCGGTACCGAAGCTCGAGATCCGGATCGGCTTGGTCGCGGTCCCTCGGTCGGCGGCGTCGAAGCTCATGGCGCCGGAGAAGACCGCACCTCCTTGCAGCAGGATGACATCGCCCGCCGCAAACTTCCTGCCGTTCACGTTGGCGAACGTGCGCCAAGAATTGCTCGGCGAAGTGCCCGAGTTTCTGTCGTTTCCCGAGCTGCTGATGTAGTAGGTCTTGGCACCGGTGTCGGTTGGTTGGGGCCGCTTCGCGAAGGACACCGCCGATGGTTCGGAGCCATCCGACGATGGTTCCTCCGTCGGGAGGCTACAAGCGGCCATCAGGCCGGCCGAGACCACGGCGGCGAGAGAAAGGAGCCGACGAACGGCGAACATCGCGGAGGCAGCAAGTGGCTGAGTTGTCATGACCCGATTCGGCGAAGTGAACGTTTGGCGGTCGGAGGCGAGCCTGTACCGGAGAATAGGGCGACAAGCGTGCCGATCCGACCCTGCATCGTTCTGCATGTTTTTACCTGAGACAAAACGGAGACGAACAGTAGCCGGCGCACGACACACACCAGCGCCGACCAACTAACACTGCAATCGTTTGCAGTCCGGCCAATGCCGCGGCTTCATCGGCGCTCAACTTCATCACCTTCTCCGACCGAATGGTGCTCCGGGTGTATTTAGGGCAGCGATCGTCACCGAGCACCAGGCCCCTGAGCTGGATCGGATGGGTGTAGGTCACCGGACCAAACGGGATCGAGAACACCTCCGACGACCGGATCATCCGGCGCCGCGACATCCTGATCATCGATTTGGGGTGTTGGGTATCTGAATTCTCTTACCGACATGAAGCGAATGGTGTACGTCCTCGAGGACGGTGAGCGGGATTCGAGGATTCTGCTAGTGAAGCAGGTGCTTCCGCCGGTCAAGGCCGGCTCGTATACTTCCGGCATGAGTGTGGCTTTAATCACCGGATCCGCAGGGTTAGTCGGCTCCGAGGCCGTCGAGTTCCTCGCCGAGCGAGGATTCGACGTGGTTGGAATCGACAATGACATGCGGCGGTCCTTTTTCGGACCTGAAGCCTCGACCGAGTGGAACCGTGACCGTCTGGTCCGACAATGGGGCCCTCGGTACCGGCACCACGATATCGACATCAGGGACAAGGATCGCGTCGCCGAGGTCTTCCGTCACTACGGCAACCAAATCGAACTCATCATCCACGCCGCGGCCCAACCGTCGCATGACTGGGCCGCCCGCGACCCGCACGCGGATTTCTCGATCAACGCGGTCGGCACTCTCGTCATGCTCGAGAGCATGCGGCTTTACGCCCCCAATGCAGCCTTCGTGTTTTGCTCGACCAACAAGGTCTACGGGGATCGGCCGAACGACCTTCCCCTGATCGAGCAGCCGACCCGTTGGGAGATCGAGCCAAGCCACCCGTTTCAGGCGGGGATCGACGAGACGATGAGCATCGACGCCTCGAAGCACTCCCTTTTCGGCGCCTCCAAGGTGGCGGCCGATATCCTGGTTCAGGAATACGGCCGCTACTTCAA
>JAYVJS010000098.1:0-8089 GCA_043769075.1 Gemmatimonadota bacterium
CCTCCTTCGGTCCCGGCGTCTCGCGACGTCGGGGCCGAGTTGGTTTCAACGCTCGCTGGTAATCCCCGCAATGACAACGGCTTCCCCGCGGATGGTCAGAGGCGGCCGAGCCTCCACCGCTAGGGTATAGGCCTTGCCCAGTGGGACTCCGCGACAACCTCTGACCGGTGAGAAAATCGCCCATGATTCGCGGATTGTTCGGCCCCTCCACCCTTTCCGCACTGCTCCGCGGCGGGCTCGAGGAAACCAGTGCGACCCAGCGCGGGATCGGCCAGCGGGTGGCCCAGGCGTTGGCAACCAGCACCACCGCCGGATTCGCCGACGCGAGTCAGGCGGCCACGGCGAAAGCCGCCCAAGCTGAGGCGGATATTCAGCGCGAGATGACCTCGTTGGCGGATACTCAGCTGCGCTATGAGGCCGATGCCCAACTTCTTCGGGAAGCCTATCAACGCTTCCGGACTGCGATCAGCAACCGTGGCTAACATCGTGGGATCCCCGGTAACACCGCGGCCGATTCGGCAGTTCATGGGCTCCCTGGGCACCAGCGCCCAAGGGATGACGACGCAACAGAAATTCCTCGACATCATCGCGGAGAACATCTCCAACGCCGAAACAACCAAGACGGCCGACGGGGGCCCGTACAAACGCCAAGTAGCGATTGCCTCACGCGATCCGCGAACCGGGGCCATTGGCGTGCGGGTGGTCGACGACACTCGCCAGGGTCGCTTGGTTCACGATCCGGCGCATCCCGACGCGGATGAGAACGGCAATGTGTTCTTCCCCAATGTAGACCTCAACGCCGAAATGGTGGACCTCATGCTGGCCCGCCGTCTCCACGAGGCAAACCTCTCGGCGTTCCAGACCGCCAAGCAGATGCTGCGGCGGGCCATTGACATCTAGGACGCCGATGCGAATCGATCAACCGATTCCAGCTTCTCTCCCGCCGGCGGCCCGGGCAGTCCCGGCTAACCGGCCGTTGGCCGGGGACCTCCGGGCAGGGCTCTCGACCGAAGAGGTCAGCTATTTCGCTGATCTCGAGCAATTGGGGCCGCTAACCTACGGCCGGCGAGGCACCGCGGCGACGCCCCACGAATCGCCCGCAGCCATCGGCCAGCGACTCGACGTGAGGGCCTAGGCGATGACGGCACCCATCGGACCCAGGCCGGGGGTTCTCGGACCCCTTGAACGAAACGGTGGGGGCATCCCGTTAGACGACGGCGGGCCCTCGTTCGGCGACCTGTTCAAGCGCGCCCTCGGGGAAACGTCAGGTCTTGAAAACGATGCCAAGAATGTGATCAACTCCTTCCTGCGCGGCGAGCCGGTCGAACTTCACCAGGTGATGGCCGCCAGCGAAGAAGCGGCCATTTCGCTCGAGATGCTGGTCGAAGTCCGCAACAAGCTGACCGACGCCTACCGTAACATCATGAATATGCAGGTCTAGTGGCAAACGATCTCGTGCAGCAACTGTCGGCGTCGGTGCAACGGATGCCGGCCTCTCGGCGAATGACTCTCCTCGGCGGACTCGTCCTCGTGGTGGCGGCGGTCATCGGGGTTGGTCTCTGGGCGTCGGAGCCGGCCTGGGTCGCCGTCTACAGCGGCGTGGCCCTCGGTGATGCCTCCCAGATGACGTCGGCCCTCGACAAGGCCGCCATCCGCAACAAGCTCGGGCCGGACGGCTCTGACGTGCTGGTGCCCAAGCAAGACTACGCTCGCGCGAAGGTGTTGCTGGCCAAGAACGGTCTCCCAGGCTCGGTCGGAATGGGTTGGGGTGACATCTTCGGCGGCGGCACCGGGATTGGCGAAACCGAGACCCGGGAGCGAATGAAGTTCGAACGGGCCCTCGAGGGCGAGCTTGCCAAGACCATCGCCGCCACCACCGGCGTGGCCGCTGCGGATGTCCACCTCACCATTCAAGAGCCCAGTGCGTTTCGGAGAAGCGAGCAGCCGTCGAAAGCGGCGATTCGGCTCAAGATGCGGCCCGGTATGCTCCTGGTTCCTGGCGCCGTCCAAGGAATCATCGCCACCGTGAGCAACAGCGTCCAGCGACTCTCACCGGACAATGTCGTCGTCACCGACGAAACGGGGCGATTGCTCTCAGCCGCCCCCGAGGATGGATCCCTGAACGGCGGCGCCGGCCGTCGGATGGAACTGCAACAGTCGATCGAGAATTATCTGGCCACCAAAGCCGAGGGTCTGCTTTCGTCGGTGGCCGGCTTGGGCGCCCCGCGGGTGTTGGTGTCGGCGACAATCAACTTCGACCAAGTGGACAAGACCTACGAGTCCTTTGATCCTGACGGGCAGGTTCTTTCGAACGAAGGCCGGAGTGAAACCGAAGCCGGGGCGGAGGGGGGTGGCGGCCAAACGGTCGTCAACAACACGTACCAGAATTCCCGGCGCCTCGAGCGGGTGACCAGCGCGGGCGGCGGGGTCACCAAGCTGATGGTCTCGGTGATGGTCGACGAGTTGGCGCTGACGGCGGACACGACCTCGAAAGCGCCGGTGGCAAATCGGCTGGCCGACGTCGAAAGCCTGGTCAAGAACGCAGTCGGCTTCGACAGTGCCCGCGGCGACCTAATCAAGGTGGTCGCCGCACCGCAGGTTGTCGCTCGGGTCGACTCGATCGCCCCGCCCCCTGCGACCAGTGTGCTTGAGGTCGTCGACCGGTTCGCCCGGCCGGCCATCGGCCTGATGGCCATTGTTGCCCTTCTGATCGTCGCTCTCCGGACGGTCAATGCGCTCCAGGCAGGCCGCCCATTGGCGAAGACGGGGAGCGCGGTCGACCCGGCCCGGGACCTATTGGCAAGCCCGGGAATCCCGGCGCTCGGGCCCCCAACGGAGACTGTGATGCTGAAGAACAAGGTCGCGGAGGAGTCGGGCGCCCGGCCCCAAGTCGCGGCCCAAGTCGTCCGGGCCTGGATGGCGGAGGGTGAAACATGAGCACCGCCCTCTTGTCGGCCCATAAAGACCAGAACGCGAACGTCCCCGGGATGCGGAAAGCCGCGATCCTCTGCATGACGTTGGGACGAGAGTTCGCCGCCGAGATCCTCAAGCTGCTGACAGCCACGGAGGTCGAGGAGCTGACGAGGGAGATCGCGATGACCCGGTCGGTTGAGCCGGAGACGGTTCGGGTCGTCCTAACGGAATTCCGCAACGTCTTTCAGGCCGCCGAAGCCGCGGCGCGGGGCGGGCTCGTGGTTGCCACGGAGATCCTCGAGCGGGCTGTGGGGTCGCAGCGATCCAAGGCGATCCTTGAGCGGATTCAAGACCAGATTGCCGATACCGGCCTTAGGCGCTTGAAAAAGGCGACCCCCGAATTGCTCGCCAGCGTACTCCGCGGCGAGCACCCCCAAACGGTGGCCCTGATTCTCGCCCATCTCGACGTCCGGCAGTCGGCCAATGTGATCGCGGGGATGGAGACGGATCTCGCGGGTGATGTACTGTACCGCGTGGCCCGAATGGACAAGATCTCCCCCGAAATGCTGGCGCTCGTGGAGGCCGGCCTGGCCAACAAAACCGACCTGAGCCTGGGTCAAGAAATGACCACGTCGGGCGGTCCGGCTGCGGTCGCCAAGATGCTGAACCTGACCGGGGGGTCGGCTGAGAAGCAGCTGTTGGAGTCGATCGACAAACGGAACCCGGACATTGCCGCCCAGGTCAAGAACTTGATGTTCGTGTTCGAGGATCTGAACCTCCTGGACGGCCGGGCGGTGCAACGACTCCTCCGAGAAATCGACGGGAAGGAACTCGCCCTTGCCCTCAAGGCAGCCAGCGACGAATTGAAACAGCACATCTTCACCAATATGTCGGAACGGGCGGCGGCGGCCCTCAAGGAAGAACTCGAGTTCATGGGCCCCGTCAAGGTCCGAGACGTCGAGGCCAGCCATTCCCGGATCATCGATGTGATGCGCACGTTGGAAGAGCAGGGCGAGATCATGATCAGCGGTCGGGGCGGGGATGACGATGTCATCGCCTGAGCCGACCCGGCCACCCTGGGCTATCGCGGCGCCCGTCGGCGCCTCGGATACCTGGGGTCTTCCAGAGTTGAGCCCAGAGGCGGCCGAGTCAGTCGAATCAGGCCCAGACCCGGTCCAGGAAGCCCTCGAAGCGAGGTACCGCGAGGGCCACGAGGCAGGAATCGCCCAGGCCCAGGCCGCTTTGGCCCCGGTCGAAGATGCCTTGGTTCGATTGATTGACCAGTTGCAACGAGAGATGGCGTTGATCCGGCCCCGGGCCGAAGCCAACCTCTATGCGCTCGGCACCGCGATCGCACGCTGGCTGATGCAACGCGAACTCGCCGACAACCCGTTAGGCGTTGAGCCGCTGATTCGGCGGGCCGTCCAGCTGCTCCCGGCCGGTTCGCCGGTCGACATTCATGCCGGACCGGCGGATGTCGAGGCCTTGAGCAGCCATTTGCGGCTGGCAGAAGCCGACGGACGGCCACTTCCCGTCCACTGGGTCGTGGACCTGGGGCTCGAGGCCGGAAGCTTCCGGCTGGTCAGTCCGGAACGAATTGTCGATGGCCGGGTCGACGTCGCCTTGAGAGCCTTGTATGAGCGACTGGCAGGCGAGTGACCTCGGCGTCGGCCTTGCCGACGTGCCCCGATTTGCGGTCCATGGCCGGGTGACCCGGGTCATCGGCCAGATCGTTGAAGCGACTTCCTTGGAGGTCGCGGTGGGCGAAGTCTGCCGCATTCTGGTCAACGATGATATCGGAGTGCTGGCGCAAATCGTGGGGTTTCATGACCGCGGCATCATGTTGATGCCGCTCGGCGATCTCGATGGCATTCACCCTGGTGACGTGGTCGTCCCGTTGGGCCGATCGCTCTACGCGGAAGTCGGAGAGAGCCTCGTCGGCCGGGTACTCAACGGCCTGGGACGGCCAATCGATTCCGATCGGCCGATCGGCCGGAGTAAGCGCTACCCGCTGAATGCCGAACCTCCCGGTCCGCTGGAACGAAGTCGGATCGATTCGCCCCTGGCCACGGGCGTTCGGGCCATTGATGGGTTCATCACGATCGGCCGGGGCCAGCGGATCGGAATCATGGCTGGGAGCGGCGTTGGCAAGAGCGTCCTCTTAGGGATGATCGCCCGCCACACCAGCGCGGACGTCAATGTCATCGCGTTGCTGGGCGAGCGGGGTCGGGAGGTGCGAGAGTTTATTGAGCGGGACCTCGGGCCCGAGGGGCTCCGGCGGAGCGTGATCATCGTGGCGACGAGCGATCAACCGGCGGTGGTCCGGGCCACCGGAGCGCTGGTAGCGACCGCGATCGCCGAGTATTTCCGGGACGCCGGCCGTGACGTCCTGTTGATGATGGATTCGGTGACCCGGGTCGCGATGGCCTGGAGAGAAGTCGGTCTCTCCATTGGTGAGCCTCCAGCGACCAAGGGCTATCCGCCCTCGGTCTTCGCCTCACTGCCCCGCTTGCTGGAACGGGCCGGGACCGGGCGACGTGGCTCGATTACCGGCCTTTACACGGTCCTGGTGGAGGGCGACGACTTTAACGAGCCCGTCGCCGACGCCGCTCGGTCCATCCTCGATGGCCACATCGTGCTGTCGCGAAAGTTGGCAAATCAGAAACATTTCCCCGCGATCGATGTCCTCGACAGTGTCAGTCGGGTGCGCGACCAGGTCACCGGACGGGCCGACTTGGACGCCGCCAATTCGCTCCTGGCTCTCGAGGCCACATACCGGGCGCAGGAGGACCTGATCACCGTCGGTGCCTACAAGTCGGGAACCGACAAACAATTGGATGCGGCCCTCCAGATTCGGCCCGACCTCCTCACCATTCTTCGCCAACGCCCCGAGGAGAGCAGCGATCTCGGCGGCACCAGGGAACTGGTTCGGCTGCTGGCGAATCGGACTCTCAAATGAAGGGGTTCTCGTTTCGACTTGATCGGATTCTCAAACTCCGGGAAGATGCCGAGCACCAGCAAGCCCGTGTCATGGGGGAGGCTTCCCGGGCGGAGGCTGATTTGGACGATCGCTGCCGCGATCAGGCCCAGCATCTGAAAACCGTGGGTGAACAGGCTACGCCGGCGCCCGGATTGCGAACCAGCGCCGGGATGCTCCAGATCCTTCAACTCACCAGTGACGCCGCGGTGCGCCAGCTCGACCAGTCTGAAAAGGCCCGCGCCGAAGCGAGCAAAGTCACTGACCTCGAGCGCGAACGACTCCAGGCGGCCCGACGAGATCGGAAGACCCTCGAGCGGCTTAAGGAACAGAAGCACCTGCAATGGCGCGAGGACGAGGTTCGCGATGAACGGAAGACCATGGATGAGATCGCCAGCCGGCCCCGAGGGGAAACCCAGTGAAACAAACAATCGGGCTGGCGCTGTTCTCGTTCTGCGTCGCGGTGGCGAGTGCCACTTGGTTTGGGGCGTATCTGGCCCCGCCCCGGCCGGCCGGCAAACGGCCGGCGGCCGATTCCAGCAAAGCGCCGGTCTCGCCGGTTGCCGCTCGACCGGATACGGCCAAGCCGGATTCCGTCGTGCCGGCACCGGTGGTACCGCCCCGCGCCGCGCTCGGGCCTCCCGCGCCGGACACCGTTGGCGCCGGAGCCCGGGCGAAGGGGGTGGCCAAGATCCTGGCGGCGATGAAACCGAAAGCCGCCGCGGTGATCGTGGCCCGGCTCACTGACGACGAAATCGACCAAATCGTCCGACAGCTCAATCCCAAACAAGTCGCAGCCCTTCTCGCCGCGCTTCCGGAGGCACGGGCGGCCCTGGTCAGTCGCCGGCTGCTCGGACCCACCACGGGCCATCAAGGAGGTACCTAACGTGAGTGCACCAATTGCGCTGTTCGCCGGCCAGCCTCTCGAGCCTGCCACCGCTCCCGGAATGCTCGTTGTTGGCGAGGACGCGATCGGCGTTCCATTCGACGTTACCCTTGGGGCGGTCCTCGCTATGGTGATCCCGCTGCCGGTGCCTGTGCCGGCGGCGGCCAAGCCGCCCGACGAGCCGGCCTCGGAGGTCTCGGAGGTCTCGGAGGTCTTGGAGCTCGGGGTCGACGGCGACTGGCCTGTCACCCCCGCGGCAGGGCCGGCAACCATCAAGGACCTGACCGGGCCGGATTCGCCGGACCAACCGGAGGCCCCGGAATCCGATCTGGTCCTTGAGAAGAACCTCGACACCTGGCTGGCCGCATTCGGTCGCCGGGAGCGGGCGAGCCGACCGGTGGAAGTGGGGTCGGATCCGAACGAGGTCCGCCTTGACGAACCGGCGCCCGATGGCCCCGCTCCGGCCCCCGATGGCCCCGCTCCGGTACCCGACCGGGTTGCGATTGCGATGCCGTCGATCTGCCTAACAGGACTCTGGAGCGGCCCACCGGTACCCGTCGTCGTGACGCCGGCCCGTCAGTCCGGCCTGCTCGAGGCCCCGGAGGCGCATCAATCGGAGACGCAGCGCTCAGTCCGGACCGACGACAGCCCCCAACGCCGGCCGCGGGTCAGTCAGGTGCCTGGTCTGGATGTCGAAATCGGTGGCTTTGGCTTTCCAGATCTGCTTCCAGAATCGCCCGTTGTGCTCGATCCCCTGTTGGGCAACAATCCGCTCGCTCCCGACGGGCAGGCTCTACCGGGCGAGGGCCCGGTCCCGGCGGCTCCCCGGGTTCCCGGGCGAGCTCTAGGGGCCGAGCCGTCTTCCCGTCTCGCCAATGAGCCAACCCCAGTCGGGCCGTCAGTCGCCCCGATGTTAGCGGTCGCCGCGCCCCTCCATGAGGTCCGGCTACATGGTGGATCGGACGGCAGGACGGTTCAGGCGGAATCCAGCTCCCCCAGGCAGCGGCTCCCGAATCCCGAGATCGCCGATCCACCGTCCTCGCTCGTGGTCGCACCCGCGAGCCACCAGTCCGAGCCCGACCATCGGGACGCCGAGACCCCGACCCGCCGCTCCCGCGAGCCGCGGATCCTCGGGGACAAAGCCCCCGCCGGCGCTCGGCCCGACTCCGAAACAGCGGGGTTAGAGATTCGGATCGATAGGCAGCCGATCCAGGAGCCACCAAGTCCGGTCCGAGTCGGGCTGCCGCGGGCACCTCAACCACTGACCGTAACCGGGCCGACGCCTTTTGATCGGTTTGCCAGGCGAATCGACC
>JAYVJS010000099.1:0-3106 GCA_043769075.1 Gemmatimonadota bacterium
TGATGGCACTCTGTCGCCCCAAGCGGCGGACGGCGGCCTCAGCCGAGGCCGCCGGCGTCAGCCCAATGGCAACCCCGTCCTCCACCGACCGGTCATGATGAAACGCCAGCTCTTCCTTGAGACGGTGCTCCCACCGCGCCCGACCGACATGGATGCCGAGTCGGCGAATCCATTGCATCACGCGATCGAGCATCGTTAGGCCTCCTGAGTCTTGATGACGCGGCGAATGCCGACCAGCAGCCGGTCAAACGAGGCCAGTTCGATCGACGACTGTTTCCGCCCCCGCGCTGTGAGGTCGTAGTAACGGGCTCGGCGATTGGTTGGCGTTTGACGCCACGCCGATTTGATCCACCCCTTCACCTCGAGGCGCTGGAGGGCAGGGTAGAGCGACCCCTCCTCGACCTTGAGAATGTCCTGTGAGAGGCGCTGAATGTGCTGGGTGATCCCGTACCCGTGCATCGGGGCGGCGGCCAGGGTCCGGAGGATCAGCAACTCGAGCGTCCCGGGGAGAAACTCATTGCGTCGTGGTGACATAGATATCCTAGCCATAGATTAACTAGAGGTACGCTAGCACCGTGACTCTGCGACCGCAAGATCCCGTGGCCGATGTGGCAGTGCGTGGACGCCTTCCCGCCGGACGGGAATCGGTACGAACTCTTGGACGGGGTGCTCTTCCAGGGGTTACCCGGGTGACCGAATCGGCGTTTCCATTCCACCGTGGTCCCAAGATCATGGGTCGCGCTTCCCAGGTCATCAACGGCCTCGCCGGTGCACCTCGTCGAGAAAGGTGGTCACGGCTTGGGCCGTTTCGGTGGCGCAATCGATGGGTGGCGTCGGATTCGGTGAACGAGGCGACGTAGTCGAGCACCACCGGGCCGGCCGGAGTTATCATCATATCATGCCTCGATTCGGAATCGGTGCGGCTTTGGCTTGCCTTCTCGTCTTGGCGGGGTGCGACCGAGCTCGGGAACTAGTCGATCAACGGACCCCGCGCGCGCGTTACCTCGACGGGCTCTACCGAGCTGGACTCAGCGACAACGCCCTGGCTCGCGATTGGCTGGCGGTCGGGGCCCAGGCCTTGACCGATCCGCCGACCGTCACGTCGCCCCACCACGAGGAAGTCCGTCTTCCGACGTGGGACCCCGCCGCGATCGGGCTTCGGATTGAGCTAAAGCGTGGTCAACGGGCTCGGTTCGAAGTTGGGATACCCGGCGATACCGCCACGGCGATCTTCCTCGACGTCTGGCCCGCCGAAGGGGCCCGGGATTCCGCGGCCCGGGCGGTCGCCGAGTCGAAGCGGGGTGAGCGCTGGGTGGCCTTCGAGCCGCGCGCCGATGGGTGGTACATCTTCCGGGCCCAACCGGAACTGCTCCGGGGCGGGCGCTTTTCAGTGAGTCTCGCGGTGGCGCCCACCCTCGCGTTCCCAGTCAGTGGTTATGGAGAACGGGCGATCATGAGTCGGTGGGGCGCCCCCCGGGACGGCGGCCGGCGACGCCACGAGGGCATCGACATTTTTGCTCCCCGGGGCACCCCGGTCATCGCGGGCGCCGGGGGTGAGGTCGCCGAAGT
Organism: Gemmatimonadota bacterium; assembly: GCA_043769075.1. Lineage (GTDB taxonomy): Bacteria > Gemmatimonadota > Gemmatimonadetes > Gemmatimonadales > GWC2-71-9 > SHZU01. Next base: position 1,570 of record JAYVJS010000099.1, read on the forward strand.
GGGTGAGAACGAGTTGGGGGGCCTGGTGGTTTGGCTCCGGGACGAGTTCGGCAACACCCAGTACTTCGCTCATCTCTCGTCGCAACTGGTGGTCGAGGGACAGGCGGTGGTCCAGGGGGACACTATTGGATTGGTGGGAAACACCGGCAACGCCCGCACCACGCCCCCTCATTTGCATTTCGGGATCTATCGGGGCGGCGAGGGAGCCGTCGACCCCTTTTGGTTCGTCCACCGCTCGGGGAGATCGATCCCGAGGCTGGCCGTGGACACCACCCTGATCGGCGGCTTCGCGCGGGTTCGGGGAGCGAGTGCGGTGGCCCGCCGATCCCTGCTCCAGCGGCCGGACACTCTCCGGCGCCTGACCCGGGCGGATTCGGTTCGGGTGCTCGGGGCGACCGGCGGCTGGTTCCGAGTGCGGCTGGGCGACGGGTCGCAGGGGTTTCTCGCGGCGGGCTCTGCCGAGCGAATCGGCGAGCCGGCGCGGCCCGCTACCCTCGGCACCGGGGTCGTTTCGGCTCCGTGAAGCGGGCGGGGTTCCCGCCGCCGTCATGACGGCACTCCACCCGGCCGACGTAGGCGGTATGGGCCGATCTCTGTGGCGCGAATTTCAGTCAGGGACGATCGCAAACCGATAGAACCGGCGAACCGAAGGATTTGACTCATGGCGGTTCCGTAGCCTAGTCCTTCCACCGCCACCCTGGCCAGCGCCGGCGTGACGGTTCAACCGACCAAACGACGCATTGGGAGGTATCCCCGGTTTACTCAGGGGTTACTCTTTCGCCCCGAGGGGTCGGAGATCGTGATGAGAAACATCGGCTGGGTGGGCTTTCTGTTGGTCGGGGTCGCCTGTTCAGGTCCGACGAGCCCGCCTCCGCCTCCGCCCCCGCCACCGCCCGCCCCGGGGATCATCTCGATGGCGGTGAACACCGGCAACACCAACATCCAGCAGGGCGCCACCTTTGCCCTCACGGTACTGGTCGTTCGGGCCGGCGGCTTCACCGGCGCCGTCACTCTGACCGTGGAAGGGCTGCCGGCGGGGGTGACGGCAACCCAGACCAATGAGACAACCGCCGGCACCACCACCACGTTCACCGTCGACTTCACCGCGACCATGGCCGCCGTGCCGGGGCTGACCAACCTGACTCTTCGGGCCCGCGGCAACGGGGTCGTCGATGCCGTCGGATCGTTTGGTCTGACCGTCACGGCGGCGCCGATTCCGTCCTTTGATTTGATCGTTACCGGCTTGCCGCTCTCGGTGCCGCAGGGCGGCAGCGGCCAGGTCACCGTCACCATCGCCCGGAGCGGCGGGTTCACGGGCAACGTGACCCTCACGGTGGAGGGCGCGCCCGCTGGACTCACCACCTCGTTCAACCCCTCGGCCACCACCGGGACGACGTCGTCACTCACGGTCATCGCGTCGGCAGGGCTCGCGGCGGGCACCTATACCATCAGTGTCCGCGGCGTGGCCGTTGGAATCGTCGACAAGCTGATCACGATGGCGGTCTCGGTGACCGCGGTCACCGGAACCGGCAACGTG
>JAYVJS010000100.1:0-5106 GCA_043769075.1 Gemmatimonadota bacterium
CACGCCCGCCGTCGTATCCGCGGCCTGAGTGACGCGAAGCGTGTCAAGGACCTGGATCGGAGACCCGGTAGCCCCTGGCAAAGTGACCGTGATCGTATCGACATAGAACCCAGGGGCCAAGCCGCTGGCGGTCCGCTGCCACGCGAGGGGTCCCGACCCGGTACCACCCGCCGAGCCAAGGGTCGTCCACGCTTTTCGCTTGGCGGCTGTCCATTGTGCAGCTGCGGCGTCGGTCCCAGTAACCGTCACTTGGGCCGAGGCGCTTCGCGGGGCAACCGTGCCCTGAACCACCGCATCGTAAGCGCTCGGCGGGGCGATCGTGATCGCTAGGCCCGTGGGCGGAGGTGGGGGCGGGGGCGGCGGGGGCGGTGTGGGGCTGACCACCAAGCTGTCGAGTAGGGCCACGCCGGCCGACGGCGCACCCTGCGGGCTCACCTCGATGGTATCGACATACACCCCGGCCGGCAGGCCGGCTGGATTCCGAATCCACCGTACCTGGCCGGCTCCCAAGCCATTGAACTGGGTCAACTGGACCCAATTCTTCTTCTTCGAGGCGACCCAGGGCGCCCGATCGGCCCCGCTTCCGGTCATCGTGACGGTGGCAGAATCGGCCACGGCGGCACCGCTCCCAAGTAGGACGGTGCGCAATCGACTCCGAGGCGTCACCGAGAGTCGAATCGGCTCGGGCGCACCGATCACGACCAAACTGTCGATCAGCCGGGCAGGACTGCCAAGCGCCCCCGGAGCAGTTGCTGAGACCGTGTCCACGTAGACGCCAGGAGCGAGTCCGAGCGCGCTTCGACTCCACACCGCGTATCCGGTGCCTCGCCCGGTGGCCCGGAGCAACACCGTTGTGAGACTGGTCTTCACCGCCGTCCAGGTTGCAGCCGTCGATCGATCGCCCCCGAGACGGACCTGAGCGGAATCAACAAAGGTCGTCGTCGTCCCAACCGGCACGGTCCGGGTCCGGGATCGGTTTGAAATCAGTTGGATGGCCAGCGGTTCGGGCACCGGCCCGATCTTCAGCGTGTCGACCAGTCGGCGCCCATTCCCGCGATCGTTCTTCAATGACACCCAAATGGAGTCGACATGGACTCCTTCCGCCAACCCACTCGGCTTCCGGACGAAACGGATAAATCCGGCGCCCCGTCCCGTTGGGGTGACCAGAGTTGTGCTGGTGAGGCGATTCTCGACCTGCCATTCGGCATCCGGGTCGCTTCCAATGACTGAAACTTCAACGGAATCGGGTCGCTCCCCCGCCGAACCGACGCCAACGGAGTCACGAGTCGAAGCCGAGCCTAGACAGATTCGAGGCGGAATCTGCGGGGCGGGTACCAAGACTGAATCCACCACCGATCGTGAAATACCTCCGGCAAGCACGACGATAGTGTCAACGTGGATGCCGGGGCCTAGGTCGCGGAGGTCTCGCACCCAGCGGACCGTCCCCGAGCCGACACCGTTTGCGGTAGTGAGCGAGTTCCAGGTTGCGGCCTTCGAGGCAAACCAGGCCGTGTTGCTACTGAGTGTTCCTTGCTGTTCAACCGTCGCCGAATCGGTGAGGAAAGTGGCCGCGCTCGGCGCCCGAACGAACCGAGACGTCGGTGACACGGCTAGGGCGAAGGCCGTGGGCGGAGCGGGCGAGACGATCAGGGTGTCTACGATGACGGACGGCGACCCAATCGCCCCGGGGACGACGATCCGAATTGAATCAACGTAGACGCCCGGCGGAAAGGTCGTTGCCTGCCGACGCCACCGAACCTTGCCTGAGCCAACCCCAGCCGTGTCTAACAAGGTGATCCACGGATGGATGTTCGTCGCAACCCAACTGGTCGTATCAGAGTTGCGACCGGACAGCGAGATCGAGGCGGAGTCAATCAGGGCTTCCGGGCTCGCGTAGGGGACCTGGGACGTGCGGGCGGACGCATCGACTGCCAGAGTAAGGGCCTTCGGCGGGGGCGGTTCGATGAAATCGGAGATCAACTGCCCGTCAGCACAAGACGCCATGCTCAGGACGAGCGCTGATCCGAGCAAGCCAAGGCGGCGTTGAGTTTGGGAGGAGTGCGCCATTCAGACTATCCTGGTTAGGGGCGGGCCGAGATCGGTGTCTTGTCACTCGAGATTCGTGACAGTATGACGATTCGATCCGATCGGTCTACACAGGTTAGCAAGACACATACCCCCTGGACATCAGATGATTAAGACGTTGCGAATCAATAGCCTACATCTCGAAGAGCAGCGGATGCAGTCAGATGCTGCAAAACAAAGCAGCACAGACTGCTGGTGTGAACTTGTTTGACATCACAAGGAAACGATCGCCTGCAAAACCGGGACTACTCGAACGATTCCACGCCACTGCTCAGTGTGAGACGCCTGGCCGGCGAGTTCAAGCACAACTGAGCGGAGGCTACGGCAATCCCGCGAGGATGGCCTTGAAGCGAGCCAGTCGGAACCTGGGAGCTATGAACTGCCTTGGCAGGTTGATTGTCTGGCTTTCCAGGCCAACCGTCCGTTTGCCCCCCGTCGCCAAACCAAGCCCCCAGCGGCACCCCGCTTCAGTGGCCACGTTTTGAACCGCGACCCCGGAGGCCCCCCTAGGGTAGCAGAGAATATGAGGCACGAACCGGGTTGGAGCAAATTGATCCAAGTCATTTGCCGCGGTGGACACCTCCCACGAAACAGCGTCGGGATCGATTAGGTCAAGAACGCGGTGAGTCGCTGTGTGGTTAGCGAACGTGATTCGGGGCGGGAAGTCGGCGAGCTCTTCACGGCGAAGGGGGCGAAGAAGATCTCTGATGGCTTCGCTGGGCTTGGCCGACGCCACCTCGCCGATGAGGTCGAGCAACGGCCGACGGCCTGGCAACGGCATTGTCATGAGCGCGTCGCGGACCCGGCCTGAGGTTCGTTCGAGTGCGTCGGGCGTGGTGAGATCGAGAGGACCGGCCGTCGAATCGGGCCCCCGCACCCGGCCGGCCTCCCCAAGGACAAGATTGACTTCATCCCACCAGAAAGGATGGGGGTCTCCCAGGAGGCGGGTGACCAGAAACACCGTGGCCGGTAACCCCAGCCGATCGAGTACTGGCCCGGCAACATGGAGGTTATTTGCATACCCGTCATCGAACGTGATCACGACAGCCGGGCGGGTCCGCCGCGCGGCGAACACCGAACCGTCGGAAAGGCCCGTCAGCGCCGAGGCAAGGGGCATGACCTCGAAATGGCGGGCCAGGTACTCCATCTGTTCGACGAACGCCGACTGGTGCAAGTGAAGCCCCGCCCTCGCAGCGCGCTTTGGCAAGGGGCCATCCACGATGCTGTGGTAGCAGAGAATGGCGATCCGATGACGAGCTTGAAACTCGACGGCCCGGCGAAAACCCGATCGATCGACGAGTTCCGTCAGGCCGGCGACCGCAAGCTGACGGAGGCTCATCGGAGTCCGCGGTAGAGCGCCAACCATTTTTCTCGAACCGCGTCCCAGGAAAAGTGGGCGGACGCATGGTCGAAGGCCCGGCGGGCCATCTCGGCGGTCGCGTCAGGTCGATCGAGCAAATCGAGGGCGGCGTCGGCCAGGGCCTGGTCATCACCGATTGGCACCAAGCGGCCAGTGACATCGCGATCGACCAGGAACGGGATTCCGCCGGGATCAGTGCTCACCACCGGGAGGCCCGCGGCGAATGCCTCAACAATGGTGCCCGGCGTGTTGTCAATTCGGGAACTATTGAGCAGGATGTCGGCCGCGTCGAAAACTGCCGGCATGTCGGCCGTCGCTACTTGACCAAGGAATTCAACGTTACTCAGGCCAAGCTGGTGGACGAGATCCCGGACCTCCTGTTCTTGGGCGCCCTTGCCGGCCACCAACAGCCGAGCGTCGGGTCGAACGGCCTGGATCCGTCCAAAGGCTCGAATCAAAGTCGGCACGTCATAGAGGTCTTCGAAATGCCGACAGCTCAAGAAGACCGGTCGAAGCGGCCTGCGTTCACGATACCGGAACCTGGTCAGATCGACTTGGTTGGAGATGATAGTTGACGCGAGCCCGGCTTTGCCAAGCACGGTCGCGAGAAAGCCTGAGGGAACGGCCAAAGCGTCGGCCCAACGCAGTAGGGGGCGGAACAGCCAACCGACCCGCGCCAGCTCCTCATCGAGATTCCCATGGCGATAATTCAATACCACGGGTCTCCCCCAAGCCTTTGCCACCACGACCGCCGGCAGCGACGAGATTAGAAACGAGGAAAACCGCGCGGAATTGACGTGGACTACATCGTAGTGGCCGACCCGGCGGATCAGCTTCGAGACCAGAAGGACCGTCGTGATGACGGTCCGAATGCCGGGAACCCGCTGCAGTGGGCGAAACGGCCCGGTTGCTTGCGGGGTAATACCCTGTTGATCGAGCCGCACGCCTGGAATCGAATTCATCCCCGCTTCGAGTCGGGCCGCCTGAATCGCGATCCCCCCGGGAAACTGATCGATTGTAGGCCCACACAACAGGATCCGGAGCGATGGCGGGGAGGAATCTGGGGTCATGAGAACCGATAGGCTGTAAGGTACTCACCAACCATCGCGTCGATACTGTGATGAGCGACCGCGTACTCGCGAGCCCGCAGGCCGAAGGCCAACCGGCGTTCCCGATCGGCGAGCAGCTCCCGCAGGGCCCGAGCATACCCGAGATCATCACCGACTGGGACGCTGAGCCCGCAGCCCGCCTGGTTGACGATGTCGGTTACGTCTCCTACGGCGGTCGCAAGCACCGGGAGGCCGGACGCCATCGCCTCGAGAAGGGCGAGGGGCAACGCTTCACTGATCGAGCTCAGGGCGAAGAGGTCGAAGGCGCGGAGCCAGTCGCCCGTGTCGTGACGCCATCCCGCAAAGAGCACCCGTTCTCGGAGGCCGAGCTGGTCAACCTGTTGCTGGAGAGATTCGCGGCTCTCCCCTTCTCCGATCAGGACGCATCGGCGCACACGGAAATCCGCCCAAGCTTGGCCGTTCGCGCCATGGCGGTGGCGTATTTCAATCCCTCGGGAATTTCCGACGGCGGATAGTCGCGATAGCCGCCTAGCCAAAGCTGATCGGTAAAGGGATCGAAGGTCTCCGGCGTCTGGTAGCCGAGGCGCGGGA
>JAYVJS010000101.1:0-4012 GCA_043769075.1 Gemmatimonadota bacterium
GGGGAACCCGCGCTGGATCGAAAGGCCGACCCGAGGCCACCGCGCCGCGTAGGCGTCCCAGCCTCGGTCGAGCTGCCCGGAGGCGAGATACGCGAGTGCCAGGTTCCACTGGGGCTCCGCCCAGTCCGGCCGAATCCGGTCGGCCTGCTTCAAGGCAGCGATCGACTCCGGCAACCGCCCGAGCTCCCGTTCGACATTGCCAAGGTTCAGCCACACCTCGGCCGCCTCTGGGGCCCCAACAGCCGCTTTGGAGAAGGCCGCCTGGGCGGATTTCAGATCGCCGAGCTTTCGGTAGACGTTGCCGCTATTGAAGGGAACCACCGCAGACAACGGATCCAGTCGGCCGGCTGTCCGATAGCACTCCAGGGCGCCTTCTAGGTCGCCGATCTGCTCTCGGCAGATGCCCTGATTGAGCCACCCATCGACCGCGTCCGGTTTGAGCCCGACCGCCCGCTCGAACGCGAGGGCCGCACCCGAGAAGTCACCCTGCTCGCGAAGGAGTTGGCCGAGGTTGAACTGCGCTGGCGCCAGGGCCGGATTGCTCGCGGCCGCGGCCCGATACGCCTCGATCGCCTCTGCCGCGTGACCGGCCCGGTGGGCGGCAAGCCCTCGCTCGAAGATCGCCAGACCCGCCGTCACCCTGCGCCGCCCCTCGCCCACCCGGCCAATTCAAGGGCGACTCGCTCTACGACGGGGCCAAAGGTTCTCTCTTCCGACATCTTGCGAGCCACCTGAATTGACGGGAACCAGGGCGACCGGTCCTCGCCAAATGAGCTCCAATCGCTGCCGCTATCGACCAGCCAAGTGGGGGTTCCGACGGCGCCGGCCAGCGAACTGACGGCCGTTGGCGCTGTCACGACGCCGTCGAGGCCCGCGATCAAGGCGGCGACCCCGTCGAGATCATCGCGAAGATCGTCGCCCGGCCAGCGGTGGATGGTCACCCGCCAGCGGGCCGCGACCAGCGCCACCTCAGCGTCACACTCATCGTACTGCAAGTTGACCCACACCACGCCCGGCACCTGCCACAACGCCTCACACTCATCGACCGAGGGATAGTGGCGCCGACGTTCGGCGGTCAGGAGACCAGTCCGCCAGCAGACCCCGATCCGTTTGCCGGGCGGGAGGGCACCGAGCCGGGCCTGCCACGCCGTCACCCGAGCGGGGGCCGGCACCAGATAGGGCTGGCGATCGTCGAAGGTTGGGCGAGACCTGCGGAGCCGGCCCGGCAGACTGCCCAACGGTAGTTGCCAGTCGAACTGGCCCTTGGCGGAAGCCCCGGCCTCGTCAGCGACGACCGTCACCGTGGGGAACGACCGGCGCAGCAACGGGAGGAGGCGGGGACTTACCAGCACCGTCACGACCAGGCCCAAGGCCACGAGGTCCGGCAGGCAGGTCAGGAACAGCAGTTCATCGCCAAGTCCCTGCTCTCTCCAGATCAAGATTCGCCCTGGTCCGGCCGCCGGGCCCGGCCAGTCCGGCCACGGATAGGCCCGGCGCGTCGTCGAACAGCTTGATGCACCCCACCGCCATTCGTACTCATCCCACCCGCGGCCCAGGTTTCCTCCTGCCAGCAACGCCAAAGCCAAGTTCCAATGACCGTCCGCGAAGGCCGGATTCCAGGCCACGGCCGCTTCATGCTGGGAAACCGCCCCAGCGAAATTCCCCTGTTCGGAGACGACGTTGCCCAGCGCGGTGAACGAGGGGCCTCGAGCATCAAGGGTCACCGCTCGCTCGAAACTGTCCCGAGCCTCGTCCAACCGGCCTGCCGCCTGCAGCGCGGTCCCGCGGTTGAGCCATGCTGCGGCCAGACTCGGCGCCACGGCAACGGCCCGTTCGTGGGCCAGGAGCGATTCGGCGACCTCACCTTGGCGAAGAAAGATGATCCCGAGGTTCGTCAGCACATCCGGGTCGGCCGGCCCCAGCGCGAGCGCCTTGAGGTAGGCGGTCTTCGCCCGTTCCAGGGCCCCAAGTTGGTGAGCGGCGACCCCGAGGTTTCGGTAGGCCGGCACCAGGCCCGGGGCCAAGGCGATCGCAGCGTCGGAGCTGGCGCCTGATTCGGCGAACCGGCCGGCCCGGAGCAACGCCGACCCGAGATTCAGGTGGCCTAACGCCGACCCAGGCTCGCACCGCACTGATGTTTCCAGGGCGACAATCGCCTCGGAGACGCGCTCAAGGTCGAGAAGGACCAGGCCAAGGTTTATCCAGGCCTCCGCGAAGGTCGGGTCGATCTGAACGGCCTGGCGAAGCTCAGCCTCGGCCCGGTCGACTTCGCCGACCAACCGCAGGGTGTGACCATAGTTGGAGCGGTAGGCCGCCGTGGCGGGGCTGAGCTCGACCGCCCGGGAGAAATGGATGGAAGCCGCCGCGATCTGGTGGCGGCTCAACGCAAGGAGCCCTGAGAGATGATGGGCATCGATGTTGTTCGGCTCGGCAGCCAAGAGGCTTCGATACAGGCGGCTGGCCTCGTCAAGTCGGCCGAGCTGGTGGGCTTTGAGCCCGGCTTTCAACTGGCCGCTCGCGGCGCGCCGGCGCTGGCCGGTTCCTGAAGGGGTGGTCATGGAGCCCCGGCTGCGGCTGCCTGGAGGGCCCGGAGGTCCGACCCGATCCGGTCGATGACGGGAGACCAGCTCGTGGTACCGAATGGTCGGCGCACCACCTGAATCGATGGGAACCATGGTGACCGATCCTCGCCGTGCGCCGTCCAATCACCGCCGTTGTCGATCTGCCAGGTGGGAACGCCTGTCGCACCCGCGAGGGAACTCACAGCGGTCGGCGCCGTGACCACGGCGTCGAGGTTCCATAACAGACCCACGACGCTTTCCAGGTCGTTCTTCAAGTCTTCATTCGGCCATTGCCGGACCCGGACGCCAGACCGTTCTGCCGCGGCGGCCAACTCCGCTTCGCAGTCATCGTATTGAAGGTTGATCCAGTGAATCCCGGGAATCGCGAACAGCGGGTCCCACGCCTCCAGCGCGGAATAGCAGCGGGCTCGAGTGTCGGTCAGCATCCCGCTCCGCCAACAGATTCCGACTTTGAGGCCGGTGCCGAGCCGGTCCAAACGATTGGCCCACCGGGTCGCATGACTGGAACCGGGCACCAGGAACTTGCCGTTGCCGATGAAATCCGAACGGCTCCGCCGAAGCTGTTTCGGCAAGTCGCCGAGGGGGCAGTGAAAGTCGAACGACTCCCGGCCCCACTCGCCATCGGCGACGACGTCGACGCCGGGAAAGGCCCGCGAGAACAGTGACACCAGCCGGCTGGTGGCCCCAACGGTCACCAGTGCCCCTAACGCCACGAGTTCGCGAATACAGGTCGCAAAGAGGATCTCGTCGCCAAGCCCCTGCTCTCGCCAGACCAGGATTCTCCGGCCCGCCACCGACTCGCCGTTCCAGAGCCGCCACGGGAACCGGGCAGCTGGATCGAGTCCAGCCTTGGCCCACCGCCAGTCGTACTGCCGCCAGCCACCCGCAAAGTCTCCGACGGCCAGCAGGGCGGTTGCCAGATTCCAATGCGCGTCGACGTGATCGGGTCGGTTCTCAACCACGGTCCGATAGGCGACAGCGGCTCCGGCAAAATCGCCTAACGCGAGCAGGGCGTTGCCGAGGTTGTACGCCGGACCTGGGTCGTCGGGGAGGAGGTCGGCGGCCCGGTGATAGGCAGCTATGGCCTCGGGCCATCGCTCGCAATGCTCGAGCATCGCGCCGAGGTTGAGCCAGGCATCGGATGCGTGCGGACGGAGGCGGGCCGCGCCTTCAAAGCACCGGGCGGCCCCCTCATAATCGCCCCGCTCGCGAAGCAATTGGCCCAAGTTGAAGTGACCCGGGGCGAGACCTGGGTTCTGTTCCACGGCCCGGCGGTAGGCCCGCATGGCGTCATCGACCCGACCCGCCTGTTGAGCCGCGAGCCCTCGCTGGAGGGCGGCAAAGCCGGGCACCGAGCTCGGACTCGGCATGACGGGGGTGGACGGCGGCCGAAGTCGGTCAGTCGCCACGGATCCACTCCCGAATCGCCA
>JAYVJS010000102.1:0-13587 GCA_043769075.1 Gemmatimonadota bacterium
CCAGGTACGCCCAGTAGAAGGCCACCACGCCCGGGACGGTCGCCACCAGCCCGATCGGCGATCCGAACCAGAAGCCGGCCAGCCCCGGGCCGCCCGGAACTCCGGCCCGGAGCATCACGAAAATGACGACCAGGAGCAGGAAGTAGAGAGCCCAGTAGGCGGCGTGCAGCAAGACGACCAGCGCCGGCTTCATCGGATGACGGCTACCCTCTTTCCGTTTGGTTGCGGTACCCAACTTAGCCCGCGACCAAGAGGGCGACAAAGGCGGCGAGGGCGATCGCCCGTCGGCGCCCCTCCCGGGTCGGGCGGCCCGCGGTATCTTCCCGATGGGTCGGACCGTGTCCCGCACTCACTCCAGGGTTCCTACATCATGCGCACTCTCATTTCGTTCGTCGCGATCGCGGCCGTTGGCGCCGCGGTGGCGCCCGTGGCCGCCCAGCGCCGCTCGGCGCCCGCCGTCACCCCGTCGCCCCGGCTGATCGAGCCGTCGGCCTACACCTCCTTCCATTTCCGCCACATCGGCCCCGAGGGAAACCGGGTGTCGTCGGTGGCCGGCGTGCCGGGCAACCCCAACGTGTATTACGCCGGCGCCGCCTCGGGCGGGATCTTCAAGACCACCGACGGCGGGGTCCATTGGGCCTCGGTGTTCGACGACCAGCCGGTCTCCTCGATCGGCGCCATGGCGGTGGCGCCCTCGGACCCGAACGTGGTCTGGGCGGGCACCGGCGAGCCGCACATCCGGAGCCACATCTCGACCGGATGGGGTGTCTACCGCTCCACCGACGCCGGCGCCCACTGGCAGCTCATGGGCCTCGAAAAAACCGGCCGGATCGCGCGGGTGGTGATCCATCCCACCAACCCGGACATCGTCTACGTCGCGGCGTTAGGCTACATCACCGGGCCGCAGAAGGAACGCGGGATCTACCGGACGCTGGATGGCGGCCGGACCTGGGAGCAGGTGCTGTTCGTGGACGAGAGCACCGGGGCCTCCGAACTGGTGATGGACCCGAACAATCCGCGGATCCTCTTCGCGGGCTTCTGGCAGGTTGACCTCAAGACCTGGGGCCGGGAAAGCGGCGGTCCGGGATCGAGCATCTGGACTTCGCGCGACGGGGGCGCCACCTGGACCCGGCTGGCGGGGAACGGCCTCCCGACCAAGCCGTTTGGCAAGGTGGCCATGGCCATCCCGAAGGCCAACTCGAACCGGGTCTACGCGCTGATCGAAACCGGCGATGGGGTGCCGTGGAAAGGCCAGGCCACCGAGCGCGGCAAGCTCTGGCGCTCGGACGACGGCGGGATGAACTGGCAGCTGGTGAACTACGACCGGCAACTCGGCGGACGCTCCGCCTACTATAACGTGATGGCCGTGACGCCCGACGACCCGGACGAAGCCTACTTCATGGCGGCGTCGATGTCGAAGACCCTCGACGGCGGCCGGACGGTGACCGACGTCCCCAACGCGGAACAGCCCGGCGGCGACCACCACGTTATGTGGATCGATCCGACCAACGGGAACCGGATGGCCGTGGCGCACGACGGCGGGATCTCGATTTCCACCAACCGTGGCCGGTCGTGGCTCCGGGTCCAGCTCCCGATCGCGCAGATGTACCACGTCACCACCGACAACCGGATTCCCTACATGGTGATGGGGAACCGCCAGGACGGTCCCTCGGCCCGGGGGCCCAGCAACAGCAAGTTGGGCGGCGGCTTCGGCAACAACATCATCCCGCGCGGGATGTGGCATTCGGTCGGCGGCGGCGAAAGCGGCTGGGCCACGCCGGATCCGGCCGACTCGAACATCGTCTGGTCGAGCGCCTCAGGCTCGGGAAGCCGGGGCGGCATCGTGGTCAGGTACGACGTGCGCACCGGCATCGCCCGCAACGTGGAGGTCTGGCCGGTCAGCACCGGTGGGTGGCCGGCCGACTCGCTCCGGTACCGGTTTGTCTGGACCTTCCCGCTCGCCTTCTCGCCCCACGACCCGAACCGGCTCTACGTTGGCAGCCAGCACGTGCACGTGACCACCGACAAGGGCGACTCGTGGAAGGAAATGAGCCCCGACCTGACCCGGAACGACCACAGCCGGATGAAGATCTCGGGCGGCCTCACGCCGGACAACATCGGGGTCGAATACGGCGGCGTGCTCTTCGCGATCGCCGAGTCGAAGCTCGAAAAGGGGCAGATCTGGGCCGGCAGCAATGACGGCCTGATCAATGTAAGCCGCGACAACGGCGCCTCGTGGACCAACGTGACGCCCAGCGTCCCGGGGCTGCTCGAGTGGGGGACGATCAGCAACATCGAACCCTCGCTGCACGATCCGGGCACCGCCTTCTTCACCGTGGACGGCCACCTGGTGGACAACCGCGACCCGTGGGTCTACAAGACGACCGACTACGGCCGGACCTGGAAGCTGATCGTGAACGGGATCCCGAAGAGCCCGCTCTCGTACGCCCACGTGGTCCGCGAAGATCCGTTCCGGAAGGGGATGCTCTATCTCGGCACCGAGAACGGCCTCTACGTGTCGTTCAACGGCGGCGACGACTGGCAGCCGCTCCAGGCCAACCTGCCCCGCGCGCCGGTGTACTGGCTCACGATCCAGGAGCACTTCAAGGACCTGGTGGTGGCGACCTACGGCCGCGGCTTCTGGATCCTCGACGACATCACGGCACTCCACCAGATGACGCCCGAGGCCACCCAGGCCGACGCACACTTCTTCGAGCCGCGGGCCGCCTACCGGTTCCGCGCGGTCGAGGACCCGGAGTCGGTCCAGGACGACCCGAGCGAGGGGGAGAACCCGGCGTACGGCGCCACGCTCAACTACTGGCTCAAGGCCGCGGGCGAGGTGAGCTGGACCGTCCGGAACGCCGAAGGCACCGTGGTGCGAACCATGACGAGTGCCGGCAAAGCCGGCCTCAACCGCGCTATGTGGGACCTCCGGTTCGATTCGAGCACGGAGGCGCGGATCCGGATGTCGCCGCTCTTTGCGCCTGACATCGTGGTCGGACCGACCGGGGCCCGGGCGGAGGGGATCGGGCGAATTGCGCTGCTGGCGCCGCCGGGCGCCTACCAGGTCACGATGAAAGCCGCGGGACGGGAGATGACCCGGACCGTCGAGGTCCGCAAGGACCCCAACTCGGGCGGCAGCATGGAGGGCATCACGGCGCAGACCGCGTTCCTGGGCCAGGTCCGCGCCGACCTGAATGACGCGGCGGGGATGGTGAACCGGCTCGAGGTGTCGCGAAAGCAACTGGCCGACCTGAAGAGCACCCTGCCGCCCGACGCCGCCGATCTGGCCGCGGCCGCCGACTCGGTGTCCGACACGCTGCTCGCGGTGGAGGAACAGCTGCACCAGGTCCGGCAGACCGGCCGGGGCCAGGACGGCGTCCGGTATCCGGTCCGGCTGGGCGGGCGGCTCAGTTCGCTGGCCAATGGTGTGAGCGCCAGCGACGATCCGCCCACGTCCCAGGCCCGGGAGGCCCATCGGTTCCTGGCGGACCAGCTGGCCCGGACCCGGGCAGCCTTCCAGCGCGCCATGCAGTCGGTGGCCGGCTTCAACCAGTCGCTCAAGGGCCGCAACATTCCGACGATTCCGATCTCGGAATGAGCAAGCCGTCGGGCGACGACGCCCTGGACCGGCTCCGGGCCCTCTGCCTGGCCCTGCCGGACGTCGTGGAGGTGATCTCGCACGGCGAGTCGACGTTCCGCCACCGCGACCGTCAGTTCGCAATGAACGCCAGCGCCCACAATCACCACGGGAATGGCCGGCCCGCCGTCTGGATCAAGGCGGAACCGGCCAACCAGGAGTTCATCGTGACGGCCCGGCCCGACCGCTTTTTCGTGCCGCCGTACGTGGGGCCGCAGGGGTGGATCGGGATGTGGCTCGACCGGCGGGTCAGCTGGCGCGAAGTTCGCGAGCTAGTGACCGACGGATACCGCATGATCGAAGCCCGGAAGAAGCCAAACGGAGGCACGAGCGCCAGGCCGAGGTAGGCTATCCTCGTTCCGTTTGGTTGCGGTACCCAACATAGCCCGCGACCAAGAGGGCGACAAAGGCAGCCAGGGCGATCAGATGAATCTCGGCCGGCAAGCCCCGCCCCACTCGGCCGGCGGTCGTCTTGAAATAATCGATGGCCGGGTGACTAAAGAGAAACAGGTAATTGAACTTCCATGACAGAGTGCCGACTGCGAGCAGCCAGAGCCCCATGCCGGCGCCGATCGGGACCATGACGTTCCGAAACCGGAGACCCAAGGCGAACTGAAGCGCGACGATCGGGAGACTCTCGGCGAAGTAGTGAAGGTTCCGGGTCCAGAAGAGCCCGAACGGAATCGGGCTCTCTGGCGTTGGGATTCGGTCGATCAACAGGGCCGGAACCACTCCGCATAGGTAGATCCCGAGGTTCAGCACCACGAAGAACTGGGCCAGAATGATCAGGAGCACCACAAGCTTTGCCAGGAAGATGATCCAGAGCGGCTGGGGGCTCGCATGGAGCTGCTTCCAGGCGTTGTTGCGGGTTTCGAGATTCAGCACCAGGCCGGTGGCGACGATGACGAACATCGGCAGCAGCATGACCGCCACCGACTCCCAGGTTTGGGTCCAGAGCGACTCCCAAAACGTGGTGGAGCGATAGACGACCGGCATACCGGCCGGTTGGGCGATCCGGAACAGGAAGATGATGACCGGGGTGAACAGGCCGGCCGCCAGCACCAGCCAGCCGGTGAGACTCCGTCGCCGTTTGAGCCATTCACTTTGGACGCTCCGAAGAAAGAGGGTCATCATCGGTTAGGCCTTGATCAGGTCGATGAAGATGCTCTCGAGATCGGTGCCGGCTCTGGTAATCTCGTGCACTGAAAGCCCCGCCTGGCAGAGCGCGTGGTTGATCCGGCCGATTTCCGCGGGCGGCAGCCCCGGTACCACCACCTTGTTCGCTTCGAGGTGAGCAACCCAACCGCCGTTCCGGATCACCTCGAGGGCCCGGGCATTGTCGTCGCTATCGAATCGGGTGGACGACATCTGGTCCTGGCGGGCCACCAGGGCTTCGAGCGGACCTTGGAACACCAACTGGCCAAGGTTGATGATCCCGACGTGAGTCACTAGACGCTCGACCTCGGCCAACAAGTGGCTCGACACGATGATCGTGGTTCCCAGGTTCCGGTTGAGATCGGTCAGCAGCTCCCGGATGTCGATGATTCCCTGGGGGTCGAGCCCATTGGTCGGCTCATCGAGGATCAGCATGGACGGCTCGTGGAGCAGGGCCACGGCGATGCTGAGGCGCTGTTTCATGCCAAGGGAAAACTGCCCCGCAGGCTTGCCTCCGGTATCGCCGAGGCCGACTTGAGCGAGTACGGCCTCGACCCGGCTGGCCGGACACTGAAAGACGAGCTGCCACACCCGGAGATTTTCGCGGGCCGTGAGGTGGGCGTACACCGAAGGGCTCTCGATCGAGGAGCCGATCCGGCGGAGGAGACTCAACCGATTGGCATCGAGGGACTCGCTAAGGACGCTGATCCGCCCCCGTTGTCGGGGCAGGAGCCCAAGAATGAGTCGGAGGGTGGTCGTCTTACCAGCGCCATTGGGGCCGAGGAAACCGTAGATCCCCCCAGTCGGGACTTGGAGGGCCAGGTCGCGCAGGACCGGCTCGGCGGATCCAAACCGGTGGGTCAGGGCCTCCGTCTCGATCGCGTACATCGACTACCGTCCGATTCGTCGGATCATCGCGCGTTCGCCGGCTTCAGTCGTTGCGATACTGGTTATGGCCCCGCGCTGGTCGATCACAAACTGGTACTGGACCCCGAAATCCTCGGTGGTGTAGAACTCGGTTGGTGAGAGGAACCGGATCTGGCGGCGGGTCCGATCGGACAAGATCCACAGGGCGCCGGCATCCGCGAGCACCCGCACCGGCTCATCGGCGGCGTTCCGGTATTCGCCGACGTACCGGGCGGTCTGTCGGCTTGGTACCCCTACAACCGGGACCCGGTGGGCCCGGCCGACCTCCTTGCCGCCGAGCGACCGGATGAGGCCGGTGACTCGTCCGCGGGGCGTGAGGATGAAGGCCTTGTCTGACCCGGACTCAAGGTTGAAGAACGTAGTCGGTGTGGTGAAGTACATCTCCCAGGGCGCGCCGCTTGCTTGATACCAAAGTTTCCCGTCGCGGCGAGTGATCGTCACCACGCCATTGACGTCTCGGTAGGCGCCGACGAACCGTTCCAGGGCAGCACTTGGTACGGACACGACAGTCCGGGTGGGGGGCGCGTCGCCGGGCGGAAAGCCCTCCCAGCGGTAGACTTGAGCCACGGTGTTGATGACTTCTTTGACCAGGTCAAAGCCGGCATCCGAGTTGATCAAGACAACCACGCCGTTGCCGCCCTCGAGACTCCCGAAGTACTGCCCGCTAAAGCCCTGGTTGCCGGCTCCGTGCTGGAAGTAGGTATGTCCTCCAAAACTTTCGAGGAACACGCCCAGTCCAACGGCGACGCCCCCGGGCGCATCCGCTCCCGCGAGATAGGGTGTCGTCATCAGGCGAGTGGTGGCGGTTTCGAGGACCCGTTGCGAACGCCCCTCGCGCGAAAGCTGGAGCTCGATGATGAAACGGGCCAGGTCGGTTGGCGTGGTCCAGAGTCCGGCAGCCGCTTGTTCCGCCATGATCGGAAACTTGCCCGTGATCGGCCGGCCATCGGCGGCATACCCGGTTGCCAGCTTGGGCTCGATGCTTGCCGGCGGCGGTTGGGTGTACGAGCTGCTGGTCATCCCGAGCGGCTCGAGAACGGCCTCACGGAGGTACTCCGCGTAGGGCCGGCCGGTGGCGTCGACGACGATTTGCTCTGAGATCATCGTGCCGCCGCCGGAATACTCGAACCGGAGCCCGGGCTCGAACAGCGAGCGAACCGGCTTGCTGATGGCGGGCGGAACCCCGTCGAGGATCTGAGTCAACGAGGGCAGCGGATCGCCGGCGTTGTAGCCCCAGAAGCCGTGGACGCCGAGCCCCGCGGTATGACTGAGCAGGTGGCCGAGGGTGATCGGCTTTCCCTTGGCCAGCGAGTCGTAAGGGAATTGCCAGGACTTGAGATCCTGATTGATGTCTCGGTTCAGATCGAGCTTGCCCTCCTGGACCAGCCGGAGCACGGCAACGGCGTTGAGCGATTTGCTGATCGAGCCGGGTTGGAACAGGGTTTCGGTCGTCGCGGCCCGACGCTCCTCGGCATCGGCCCAGCCATAGGCCTTTGCCCAGTCGATCCGATAGTCTTTGATCACGGCGATGCTCAGGGCCTTGACGCCGTGGTGGTTCATCCGGTCGGCGATGGTGAGGTTGGGTCGGCCCGCGATCCGGAACTTGGCAAAGGCGACGTTGCCTTCAACCTGGCTGATGCGGGCCTCTACGTCCTGGGGATAGGTCTGGGCCTCGGTAGCGGCCGGAGTAAGGAGTCGTAACAGGACAACGGGGACGACGGTTCCGCGCATCAAAGCACCTGGTGTGGGTCGGCCTTGACGCTAGCGAACGATGGAGGCGGAGACCAAATCAAATCGGTCAACCGCCCAAAACAGTCGGTGAAATGAGCTCTGGGTGGCTAGGGCAGTACCAACAACGTCGGCACCTTGGTGTTCTTCTGGAAAGGCCATTCCCGTGGGTCACCGGAGCCCCAGCCCCAGAACGTGCCGTCGGTGCGCACCGCGAAGGAATTGTTTCCCACCGCGAACACGGCCTTCACCCCGGTAATCCTCGGGATCACCGGTTTTTCCTGGAACATATTCGAAACCCCAGCACCGATCTGGCCCCAGTCGGTGTTGCCCCATCCGCGAAGCGTCCCGTCCTTGAGCAGAACAAGGGTATGGCGGCCGGTGTGGCCGAGGGAGATGGCCACGACGTTGGTGACCCCTGGCACGCGTTGCGGCACCAGCTCATACCCACTGTCCATGCTGGGCGCGCCGGTCTGCTCGCCGTTGCCAAACTGGGCGTTCGAGTTCGAACCCCATACCCACACGGTGCCGTCTTTCTTGAGTGCCGTGGCAACGACGTTGCCGCCGGCCACCATGATCACGTCGGTCAGCCCGGGTATCTCGCCCACCGCGTCCATGGGGAGCTCTTGCCGGGGCGGGCGGCCGAGGGCGCCGAACTGATTGGAGCCCCAGGAAAACACTCGGCCATTCGACCCGAGCGCCAGTACGAAGCCGCCTCCAGCCGCGAGCTTGGTGATGCCGCTGACGTTAGGCACCCGAACCGGGAAGGGAGCGTTAGGGCCCTGCTCAAGGTACCGGTGGGGATCGAGCCCATCGCCGACCATGCCGTAAGCGCGAGATCCCCATGCCCGGACCGTGCCGTCCTTCAGTAACGCGAGGGCCACGTCGGCCATCGCCACGATCTGGACGACCCCGGCGAGACCGCTCACCTTGACGGGCGTCTCCGAACTGGTCACTGACGGCCCGATGCCGAGCTGGCCCTCGTCCCCCTGTCCCCAAGCCCGGACGGTGCCGTCGTCAAGCAAGGCATAGAAGGTGTCGTAACCCGCAGCCACATCGACGGCCTTGCCTGGCAGGGCAATGGCCACCAGTGCTGCCGACCGGGGCCGCGAGCCGAGCAGAGTGCCGTCGGACATCAGGAGGAGCTTCTGGCCTTCGCCGACGACTTTGGTAACCTGCCGTGCGGGCGGCGATTGGGCGGGCGCGTCGGCGCCGCCGGCGCCGAAGCCGGCGATGAGCACCAATTCGGCAAGCAATCGTGCTTTCATGAGAACCTTGCGATCGGAGTGTCCCTTCCCGCCTTCCAAATTAGGAGGTCTAGGGCCCGTCGTCCAATCGGTGGCGGGACCTGAAGAGGGGTTGGCGGGGTCAAGGAGCCGGCCGCGGTCCGTTGACGATCGACCACAACCGGTCCCGCTCGATCGACTCAATCTTGTCGATGGGGGTGGGTCACCGGCCTCCTGGTCAACCTGAACGAGGGGAACCGCGAACTTCGGTTTGTTGGACGGTCCGGTCCCCAGCCGGGAGATTTGCCTCCACCAGAGCCCGTCATGCCCGAGGTGTCATCGCTTGGAAAACACCAGTGGGATCCGTCCCAACGCGGAATCGAACACGAGCCCGCTGTCCGTCGTTCGTCCAATCAGGTGGGGGCCGGCGATGCAGGACGCGAAATCCGGACAATCGTAGGTGATCCGGATCGCGGCTCCCTCGGTTCTGGAAGGAGAGTCGATTCGTGATGTCCTCAACCGGCCCGCCGGGCTGTCGTTGCGTGACCTTCTCCTCGCCAGTCCGGTCGTCGCGCAGAACGATCCTCGACGACAACACCTCAACTAGGGTCAGGTTGGTCCCGGGCTGGACGACGTAGGCGGCCGGCAGTTGCTCGCCGTGGATCGAGACCAAGTCGTACTCGGCGAGGTTGCCGCTGCCAAAGGGGTTGAGGGCGCATCCGCCGGTCAGGAGGGTTAACGTCAAGAGGGTCGGGAAGGGCAGCCGCATCAATCGCTCCGGACTGGGATGGGTTCCGCCTCAGATACCCCCTTTGAGCAGCCCTTGTCACACCGTGGCATACCTGAGCAGGCGCTAACCCCCAGCGGGTCGGCGGTTTGCGAAATATGCGATACCATCGCATATTTCGCATCATGTGGATCACTCGGGCCGTCGAGGCCCCCCTCCGCCAGCTCGCCGCGACCCGGCCGGTCGTGGTGGTGACCGGCGCGCGCCAGACCGGCAAGACATCCCTGCTCCGGCGCCTGTTTCCGGACCACCGCTTCGTGTCGCTCGACCTTCCCAGCGAAGCCGAGCAGGCGGAGAAGGATCCTGAGGCCTTCTTGCAGCGGTTCGACGGTCCGGTGATCCTCGACGAGGTCCAGTACGCGCCGATCTTGTTCCGGCATCTCAAGGCGGCGGTCGACGCCAGCCGGTCGCGCAACGGACGGTTTCTCCTTACCGGTTCGCAGAAATTCACGCTGATGAAGGGTGTCACCGAGTCGCTGGCGGGCCGCGCGGCGATCCTGGATTTGGAGACGCTCGCCCTGGCCGAAATCGGAGCCCGGCGGTCGGCAGGCCTGGATGAGCTGATCCTTCGGGGCGGCTTCCCTGAGTTACACGCCAATCCCGACATCGACGGCCCCGCGTTCTACGCGAGTTACCTCGCCACCTATCTCGAGCGGGACGTCCGGACCCTCGCCGCCGTCGGGAGTCTCCGGGACTTTGAACGGTTCCTCCGTGCCTGCGCCCTCCGGTCGGGGAATCTGCTCAACAAGGCCGAGTTGGCCCGCGACATCGGGATCGCACCCTCCACCGCCAATCAGTGGTTGTCGGTTCTAGAGGCGTCGGGGCAGGTGGTGCTCCTGGAGCCCTGGTTCTCCAGTCGCACCAAATCGATCGTCAAGAGCCCGAAGTTGTACCTGGCCGACACCGGCCTGTTGTGCGCCCTGCTGAACATTCGCCGACGGGAGGTCCTTCGGGAGTCGCCCCTGATCGGGGCCGTGTGGGAGACCTTCGTGTTCCAACAGCTCCGGCACCGGGAGCGGTACGGGGCGGGCGGCGGCCTCTATTTCTGGCGCGACCGGACACGGGAAGTCGACTTCGTGATCGACCGGGGTGGCAAACTCGAGTTGCTCGAGGCCAAGTACACCGAACTGCCCTCGGCGGGCGATGGTGTCAACTTGCGCTTCGTCCGAGAGGTCGTCGGACCCCGGAGGGTTGAGGCCTGCACCCTCGTGTGCCGGACGCCGAACCCGTTTCCGATCGCCGATCAGATCCGCGCCCTGTCGCCACGAGACCTCGCGCCCGCCTGATCCGTCGAATCCGATCGCCCCCCACCGTCAACTCTCTCGGGGTGGACGGAACCGGTAGAAGCGGAGGTGACGGAATCCATCCTCGTCCTCAAAGGTGCCGAGGAGGCCGTCGGTGTCGATCTGGTTGATTTGGACTCCGTCTGGCAACGCCACGTCGCTCTCCCACCGGCCAAGGCTGTCGAAGACGCTGGCGTGGACCGGCTCCCCGATGGCCGGTTCACCGAACGTTGCCCAGAGCCGCCCGTCGCCGGCGAGCCACACCCCGGAGATCGGCGGCCGAACCCTCGAAGTCGAGGCCTCCCGAAGCCGGGGAAGGAGTTGTCGGCGGAGATCGGGTGGTAACGGGCTGACCCAGGCGTCGACTGCTCGCTCGAATTCAGCTGCCGACACCGACCTCGAGGCGGTCGCCCGCCGGACGATGGTCCGAGGCCGGCCATCCGGCGCGCGAAGTTCGATCTCGAACCGGTCTCCTCGAGCAAATGCGATTCGGCTGTCTCGCTGATGGAAGGCGGGCGCCGGGCTGAACAACGGACTGCCAAACCTCCAGTTGGGGTTGGACGGGTGCCGAAGCGAGAGCCGCCCCATGAAACTGAACAAAGAATCCCAACGACCGCCCGAAGCCGGAGCCCGGAGGAGGGTGGTCTGGTTCTGAACGGTTAAGCGAGTGGTTGCCGGATCGTCGGGGTGCCGTCGAGAGCAGGAGCGAACCATCCGGGAAAGCGCCCCAGACCCATGGCGTTGACCGATCACTGGCGGAGATGAGGGTTGCCAGGCGCCGGAACTCAATGGCGGGGGTCCAATGCTGGAGCCGCTGGGTCCCCGGTTCGAAGGTGATCACGCTGTCGTCCGGGCCCCGATAGACGAAGCCTAACGCCTCGAATTCCCCGGGGCCCGCGCCCTGACGCCCGACGGTTCGAACCCATCGGCCAGTGGCGTCGAAGACCCGGACGTCCGACATCGCCCAGCCCGCCGCGATGATCCGGCCGTCCCGGAGCCGCACCGCGGAGACCGGGCTGCTGATGAACTCGGCGCCAGGCCCCCCGGCGGGGCCGATGTCGAACGCCGGCGCTGAGTCGAGGACCAGAGTGGGGCCGGCGGGGCCATCGTTATCGACGATCCTGATCCCGGCGCTATCGCGAGCGCGGCTCAAAGGATGGGTTACTTCGGCGCAACCGGTGCCAAGTGCCGCACCGAGCGCAAGAGTCAGGAGCCGGAGTGTCATCGATCGGTTCGGTCCGGTTAGAAAGTCGGCGTCGGCCCCGACCGCGGCCCGATCGACCGCCGGGCCCCGAACACCGCGACCTCCGCCCGCCGGAGCAGGCCGATCAGTCCGGTCCCGAAATGCCGGGCCGGGCGGTGGTCATCGGGGTCGGCCGGCGGTGGAGCCTGATCGAGGCCGGTCGCGGTCGGGGGTCGGCGGCCCGGCGGTCCAAGGTTCGCCGCGGGATCCGGGATCGGACCATCGGGGTACTTTCGCATCATCGCCTGGGGTCCGAGGGTGATGGCAACGTACCGGAGCCAGATGAAACCGGGGTATGGCCTTGATGACAATCGGATGACAGGGGCCGGCGGCACCGTCCACCGTCACGGTCGAGGCCTACCCGAGTACCTGTTTCAGCAAACCCTTGGCTTCCTCGACGATTCGCCCCAAGTGTGCCTCGTCCCGAAAGCTCTCCGCGTACAGCTTGTAGACGTTCTCGGTGCCCGACGGCCGGGCCGCGAACCAGCCGTTCTTGGTGGTGACCTTGAGCCCGCCGATCGCCGCGCCGTTGCCGGAGGCCTTGGTGAGCTTCGCCTCGATCGGGTCGCCGGCCAGGGTCGCGGTGGTGATGGCTTCCGGGGTCAGCTGCTTGAACCCGGCCTTCTCGGCCGGCGTGCACGGGGTATCGATCCGGGTGTAGACGGGTGCGCCGAGGGTGGTGGTGATCTCGCGGTAGTGCTTGCCGGGATCCTTGCCGGTGGCCGCCGTGATCTCGGCCGCGAGCAGCCCGAGCAACAGTCCGTCCTTATCGGTGGTCCAGACGGTGCCGTCGTGCCGGAGGAAACTGGCTCCGGCGCTTTCCTCGCCGCCAAAGCAACAACTGCCATCGAATAGTCCCGGCGTGAACCACTTGAACCCCACCGGTACCTCCATGACCCGGCGGCCGAGTTGCGCCACGACCCGGTCGATGATCGCGCTCGAGACCAACGTCTTGCCGACCACGGCGGTCTTCGACCATTGCGGCCGCGAGGTCAACAGGTACCGGATCGCGACGGCCAAATAGTGATTGGGATTGAGCAGGCCAGTCGAACGAGTGACGATGCCGTGGCGATCGGCGTCGGGGTCGCACCCGAAGGCAATGTCGTACTGATCCTTGAGGCCCACCAATCCGGCCATGGCCGCCGGGCTCGAGCAATCCATCCGGATCTTGCCATCGTGGTCGACAGTCATGAAGCCGAACCGGGGATCCTGGACCGGGTTCACCACCGTCAGGTTGAGCCCGTAGCGTTTGGCGATCGGGTTCCAATAGGCGAGCGAGGCGCCGCCGAGTGGGTCGACCCCGATCGTGAGGCCCGAGCGGCGAATTGCCTCGAAGTCGATCACCGTGGCCAGATCAGCGATGTAGTCGGCGGCGAGGTCGGCCGCGCGCACCGTGGCCGCGGTCCGGGGATTGCCGGAAAACCGTTTGACCTCCCGGTTTCCCGCGCGCAGCAGGACGTTGGCGCGATCTTGGATCGAGCCGGTGGCGTCGGTGTCGGCCGGCCCGCCGTTAGGCGGATTGTACTTGAAGCCCCCGTCGGCCGGGGGATTGTGGGACGGCGTGATCACGATCCCATCCGCCCCTCGTGGCGAACCGG
>JAYVJS010000103.1:0-12801 GCA_043769075.1 Gemmatimonadota bacterium
GCAACGGCACGACGAGGAGGCCCGTCACGACCAGCGGCAACCACCGGCCCACTCTGGGGAGCCAGCCTGTTTCCTTCTGGGGAACCAAAGCCGCGGCCGCGGCGGCGATCGCCGGCCAGACCGCCACGAACGACACCCCGGGGACCTTCCAACTCGCCGCCACGCCGAGCCCGGTCCACAGCAGGAGGGGCCCGAGTCCAGCCGTCGCCGCGCTGACCCACCGCCGAATCACCGCCCAAATCAAGAGCGATACGCCAAGACCGAGCAGCGCGAGGCCGATGGCGTAGGGGCCTCGCGCGCCTGGCGCGGCGACGGTCGCCGGCGCTTTGAGCCCGAGCCCGTACGCCGCGGCACCGCCCAGCGCTCCGGTCACCACCAACGCGACCAGGCCGAGAATCAGCCCGAGGAACCACCGCCGTTCCCGGCGGCCGACCCTAACGATGGCGAGGATCGTGAGCAGGATCGACCCGACCCCGATTGGACGGGCCCATCGCTCGGGGTAGACCACCAGCCCGACGACCGGCAGTTCGAAGAAGACGGCGTCGCCGGTCGTCGGGCGGGGTAGCGGCCCGTGCCCAAAGGCCCGAGCCATCCCAAGGGCGGCGGCGCCTTCTTGCTGGATTGAGCCGGGATCTAAGAGATCGGCGTCGTCTTGGGCGGTGTGGTAGCGCTCGACTCCGTCGGCAAAGGCAAAATTGAGGGCCGGTTTGCCGAGCGCGAAGAATTCCGACAGGTCTGTATCGTTAGGTAAGAATCGGTACACTGTGACCGCGACCGAACTGGCCGCGATGTCGGGCAGGCGGCGGAGCAAGCGAATCTGATCGAGGTTGCCGGGTCCGGTCTGGAACATCACGGCCGTACCGCCGGTGCCTCGGGCTTCGAAGTTAATCATCACCTCGACGTCCTTGGCCCACGGATGCTCCGCGACGAAGGCCGCCGCGCCGAGCAGGCCGCCCTCCTCGATGTCGGTGAAAAGAAAGGTCACGTCGTGCTCGAGCGGGGCGCCAGCCTTGAGGGCGCGGAGCGTTTCGAGCAACACGGACGACCCGGATGCGTCGTCGCCGGCCGCTGGCGAAGCCCCCACGCCGTCGTAGTGGGCGGCGAGCAGAATCGCGGGGCCGCCGGGCTTGGTCCCCGGAAGTCGGCCCAGCACGTTCTCGACCCGGCCCGCCGCCTGGAAACGCTTCCCGATCGCGGTGGTTCGTTGGATCTGCGGTTCGATGCCCAAGGCCGTCAACTCGGCGGCGACGTAGTCCCGGACCCGGGCGTGCTCGACCGTGCCCGGGGGATGGGGCCGTTCCGACATCGCGCGGACATAGCGCATCGCCCGGTCCGCCGAGAACACGGAATCAGGCGCTGAGGCCGGGAGCGGCCGGGGCGGACCTTTGGCGGCGAAGGCAATGAAACCGATGGTGAACGCTACCGTGATGAGCGCGGCACCCAGAGCAGGACGGATTGGCATAGGTCTCTCGAGGGACATTTAGCGCTTGCCGAACCACCGGCCGAACAACCCCACCTCCGGGACCGGTTCCACCGCGCCACCGGCGACCTCAGCCAGAAACTGCTGGACCGATGGTTGGCGGGCCTCCGGCCTTTTCTCCAGGGCCCTCTGCAACGCTGCGTCGATCGCCGCGGAAACTTCCTTCCGGTGTCGGCTCGGCAGATCGGGCACCAGATTGAGGTGGCCCTGAAGCAAGTGCAGCACCGTCGTGCCGACGAACGGCGGGCGTCCGGTCAACATCTCATAGACGACGCAAGCAAAACTGTAGAGGTCGGCTCTCTCGTCGGCCTCGGAGGCGCCGGAGATCTGCTCGGGGCTCATGTACGCCGGCGTCCCAAGCGGCATTCCGGCGCCGGTCAGGTTGCTTTGGACGTCGAGAGCCCGGGCCAGCCCGAAGTCCACCACCAGCGCCTGGCCCTCGGCCACCATGATGTTTTCCGGCTTGAGGTCGCGGTGGATGATTCCCTTGCCGTGGGCATACACCAGCGCGCTACCCACTTGGGCGGTCGTCCGGAGGGCATCAGCGATCGACATCAAGCCGCGGGCGACCAAGATCTCTCGGACGGTCTCGCCCGCGACGAACGGCATGACGTACCAGTAAAGGCCGTCGGTCGCACCGGAGTCGATCAGTGACAGAATGCCCGGGTGCTCGAGCGACTTCGTGACCGCGATCTCCCGGAGAAATCGCTCGGCGTTGGTCGCCGTCGCCGCTTCGGGCGGCAGGAGTTTGATGGCCACCCGTTGGTTGGAACCGACCGCCGTCGCCTGGTAGACCCGGGCCATCGCCCCCCGCCCGGCTTCCTTCTCGATGTGGTATCGGCCGGCGGTGGCCGCGGCCAGCCGGGCCATCATCACGGCCGGGTCGCCCGGTCTCACTGGAGAATGACGTCCTGGGCCAGGGGCCCGGCCGCCCGACGAAGCGAGTCGGCCAGGGTCGCGGCCGGAAAACGCTTGCGACAGCGGACTTGGTACCGGAGCCCCACCGCGCCGTCTGGTTGGGTGACGTCACCCTCAAACCGCCATTGTTTGGTGTCCTGCTCGAGGGCTGTCTCGATCGACCGGCGGAGGTCCGGAACCAATCCGGCTCCGGCCGCCACGACGACGACGAGGACCTCGCGCGTGTCGGCGGGATTGTCAGGGACGGCCGAGTCCTTGGTCAGGGATTGGTTCCGCTGCATCGCCTTGGCGGCCAGCGCCTGGAGTTGGTCGGACGTCATTGACTGGAGCAGGTGCTGGTCGAGCTGGGCGACGTACTCGCCGGTCAGCCGGTCACCGGTCAGGTTTTTTGCCAGCTGGACCCGCTTGTGGGCGATCTCGGCGGCGAGCGGCGCCGGCGCCCGGGCAAAGTCGGTGGCCCAGAGGCCTAACGCCACCAAGTTGTAAAACGCCGACGCGGCGAGTGCCACCGAATAGGCCTGGACCCCGACGGCCAACCCGAGCGCGATGGTGACGAACACATACACGGCGTCCTTGGTGTCTTCGAGCCGGTGGCGGAAGGCGACGGCACCGACGATTCCGCCGAGCGAAAAGGCCAGCGCCACGTTGTGCTTGACCAGCACAACGACGATGGCCACCACGATCGGCAGGATGACCAGGGTGTGGGCCAGCGATTGCTGAAAGCCCCGTTTCTGACGGGCGAAGGTATAGACCCAGATAACCGGGAGGGTGAGCAGGAGTGCCGATCCCATGGTCAGCAGCGCCGTCACGAATGCTTCCGCCGGAGTGTCGGGGTTCGGCTCGACCCGAAGATCGAGGCCGGAAGGGCCCCCCGCGGGCCGGGGCACTCCCGAGAGATGGTCGGCCATCCACGGGCTCAGCCAGACCAAGCCAAGGTAAAGTCCGACCAGGACCAGGTAGTAGAACGTCAGTCGGGCAACCGGACGCCAGGTCTGCTCGACGATGCGGAATCGGCTGGAGGTTTCGGTCATGGATGATCGCAAGATACGAGGTCCGGGGGGCATGGGGCAGGGCGGCTTCCCGCTTGGGCCGATAGTTGGATACACTTCCTCCAAATGCTCACGCTACTTCTTCCCATAGTCTTGGCGACCGGGGCCGCTCCCCAGGGGCCGGCCGCGGATTCGTTGCTGGTCCTGAAAGTCGGAGGCCTCGTTGACGTCGAACGAGGTCAGGTGCTTCGCCACCGGCAGGTGGTCATCAGGGGCGACCGAATCGTCGCGATCCAACCAGCCGGCGCACCGATTCCGCCCGGCGCCCGGGTGCTCGATCGGAGCCAATCTACGGTCGTTCCCGGCCTGATCGACCTCCACTCCCACCTCGTCGGCGATATTCAAGGCAGCTCCCCGACCGCGCCACTCGAGTCCACTCCGGCGGAAGATGCCTTGCTCGGCGTGGCCAACGCTCGTGCCACCCTCACGGCCGGGTTTACCACCGTCCGGGACGTCGGCACCTACCGCGGCGGGATCGACATCTCGCTCCGCAACGCGATCAACAAGGGCCAGGTCCTCGGCCCCCGGATGGCGGTGGCGGGACCGTACCTCACGAAGCCGGGTGGGGGCGGGGAAGTCACCGGCCTGCCGAATGGCGCGGTGGCCCCGCCTGAGTTCAGACTCGGCGTGGCGACGACCCCCGATGAGGTGCGGGCCCGGGTGAAGCAGATTCTTGGGATGGGTGCGGATTTCATCAAGGTCATTGCCACCGGGGCGGTGCTGACCGTCGGCACCGACGTCGGGGTCATGGAGTTTTCCGAAGAGGCGATCCGGGCGGCCGTCGATGAGGCCGGTAAGCACGGGACCTATGTTACCGCCCACGCCCACGGAGCGGCGGGCGTCAAGGCGGCGGTGCGAGCCGGCGTCCGGTCGATCGAGCACGGTTCGCTGCTCGACGACGAAGGCATCGCCCTGATGGTGGCCCGGGGAACCTGGCTCGTCGCCGACATCTATAACGGCGACTACATCCGGGAAATCGGCCGCCGGGATGGGTGGCCGGAGGAGACCCTCCGGAAGAACGACGAAACGACGGAAACCCAGCGGGCCGCCTTCCGGAAATCGGTGGCGGCGGGGATGAAGATCGGCTATGGTACCGACGGCGGTGTGTATCCCCACGGGAACAACGGCAAGCAGTTCCGGTACATGGTCCGCTATGGGATGACCCCAATGCAGGCCCTCCAATCGGCCACGATCGAGGCCGCTCGGCTGATGCGCTGGGAGGACCGAGTCGGGTCGATTGCGGTCGGCAAATTCGCCGACCTGGTGGTGGTGCGGGGTGACCCCCTTCGCGATATCAGCGCCCTGGAGCGAGTCGAGTTGGTGATCAAGGGCGGGACTGTTGTTCAAAACCGGAAGGACCAACGGTAAAACATGACCAAAATGTACGGTGGGCAGACGATGTGGGGTCCCCTCAAACGGGTGGTGGTCCGGCGTCCGGATCAGGCCTTCGGTAACGCCGATCCGGCCCGTTGGCACTATACCGCCCGGCCGGCCATGGCGGCCGCGTGTGCCGAGCACCAAGCCTTCATCGAGACCCTGATGAAGAGTGGCACCGAGATCATCTGGCACGATGAGCCGCTGGCCGACCATGCCGATGCGATCTTCTGTCATGACCCGGTTCTGATCGCCGATGTCGGGGCGATCCTGCTCCGGATGGGCAAGCCGCTCCGCCGGGGTGAAGAGGAAGCGTTAGGTAAGGCCCTCGCCAAAGCCGGGGTTCCGATTGCGGCCCGGCTCGACGGCGATGCCTTGGCCGAATCCGGTGACCTGATGTGGATCGACGAGAAGACCCTGGCCGCCGGGATCGGCTACCGGACCAACTACGCCGGCGTCGCCGCCCTGAAGCGGGCGTTAGGTCCCGATGTCGAAATCGTCAACGTCGAGCTGCCCTACTACACCGGCCCCGACGCCTGTCTCCATTTGATGTCGATGATCAGCATGGTCGACCGCGATCTGGCCGTGGCCTATCCGGGCCTGCTGCCGGTGTCGTTCGTCCAACTGCTCGAACGGCGCCGGATCCGGCTCGTCGAAGTGCCCGAGGCCGAGTTCCTCACGATGGGTACCAACGTGTTGGCAACCGGGCCACGCCAATGCCTCATGCTGGAGGACAATCCGATCACGAAGGGGCGTCTCGAAGCGGCGGGCTGTACGGTTTCGACCTATCGGGGCCGGGAGTTATCGCTCAAGGCCGAAGGCGGCGCGACCTGCCTCACCCGGCCCGTTCTTCGACATTAAGGCACTCGGAACTCGGCCGATCACGTTAACCTGGGTTTTCAATTGCGCGCGATTTCTTTTCTCATCCTGACTGGTGGGCCGCTGTCTATGGCGGCGCAGGTTCGCAAACCGGCTGTTGCGGTGCCGACGGTTGCCCAGGAGCAGCCGGCGATGCTCAAGGGGCTCAAGTTTCGGTCCGTCGGGCCCTTTGATGGAGGGCGCGCATCCCGGGCAGCCGGTGTCCCTGGCGATCCGACCACCTACTACATGGCGACGGCTTCCGGCGGGGTGTGGAAGTCGACCGATGCGGGAATCAATTGGGCCCCGATCTTCGATGATCAGCCGGTGGCGTCGATCGGGTCGCTGGCGGTGGCCCCGAGCGACCCGAACGTGATCTACGTCGGGTCGGGTGAGGCGAACGTCCGGGGAAACACCACCCCGGGCGATGGGATTTACAAATCGATGGACGCCGGCAAGACCTGGACCCATGTGTGGACCCAGGAGGGGCAGATCGGCACCATGGCGGTGGATCCCCGGAACCCGGAGGTGGCCTTTGCGGCGGTCTTAGGCCGGGCCTTTGCGGCCAACCCCGAACGAGGCGTCTATCGGACCCGGGATGGCGGCAAGACTTGGCAACAGGTTCTCAAGAAAGACGACAAAGCCGGGGCGTCCGACGTCGCGATCGATCCGAGCAACCCTCACATCATCTACGCGGGTTTCTGGGAAATGCGCCGCTATCCCTGGGATCTCACCAGCGGAGGCCCGGGCAGCGGGCTCTATCAGTCCCGCGATGGCGGCGACACCTGGAAGCAGTTGACCGGGTCCGGCTTGCCCAAGGGCGTCTGGGGCAAGGTCGGCGTCGCGGTGGCCCCGTCCGACGGCCGCCGGGTCTATGCGCTCATTGAAGCGGACAGCGGCGGGTTGTTCCGCTCCGACGACGGCGGCGACTCGTGGACCCTGATCAATCGGTCGCGGCTGGTCCGGCAGCGAGCGTGGTACTACTCGACCCTCACGGTCAATCCGAAGAACCCCGAGGAGGTCTGGTTTCCCCAGGTTCCGATGGTCAAGACCATCGACGGCGGTAAAACCCTCACCATCGTCGGCGGAATTCCGCACGGCGACAACCACGACGTCTGGTTCGATCCGGCCAACCCCAAGCGGATAATCGTCGCCAACGACGGCGGCACCGCCATTAGCGTCAACGGGGGTGACTCGTGGATGGCCGTGCGCCCGCCGATCGGCCAGTGCTATCACATCGCCGCCGACAACCGCGAGCCTTATCACGTGGCCTGTGCCCAGCAGGATTTGGGCACCGCCCAAGGCCCGAGCAATAGCTTGAGCCGAGGCGGGATTGGGGCGAGTCTCTGGCATGATGTCGGTGGCGGCGAGGCCGGCCATGTGGTTTCGAAGGCCGACAACCCCGACATCGTCTTTGCCGGCGAGTACCTCGGTATCATTACCTACTACGACCACCGAACCGGCCAATCACGCAATGTGTCGGCCTACCCCGAAAACCCCAGTGGCCACGGTCCGGCCGATTTCAAGTACCGGTTCCAATGGACCGCGCCGATCGCACCGTCTCCCCATGATCCGAATGTGATCTATCATGCCGCGCAGGTGCTGTTCAAGACGGCTGACGGCGGCCAGTCATGGACCGCCATCAGCGGCGATCTGACCCGGAACGACAAATCCAAACAGCAGTGGGCCGGCGGCCCGATCACCGGCGACAATACCGGGGTCGAGTTCTATTCCACCATCTTTGCCGTGGCCGAGTCGCCCAAGGAAAGGGGCCTGATCTGGACCGGCAGCGATGACGGACTGGTGCAGCTCACTCGCGACGGCGGGAAAACGTGGCGGAATGTGACCGCCGCGATGCCCGGCTTTCCAGAATGGGGCACGGTGAGCATCATCGAACCCTCGCCCCACGATGCCGCCACCGCCTACGTCGTCGTCAAGAAGTACCGGCTCGGCGACAACGCGCCGTACCTCTACAAGACCGCCGACTACGGCGCGACCTGGAAACGCCTCGACGGCTCGCTTGCCAAGGACGTCTTTCTCCACTCGGTCCGCGAGGACCCGACCAGACGGGGGTTGCTCTACCTTGGCACCGAGAAGGGGATCATGGCGTCGTGGGACGACGGAACCAGTTGGCGGCCCCTACGCCTCAACTTGCCGACCGTTCAGGTTGCCGACCTGATCATCAAGAACGATGACTTAGTGTTAGGTACTCACGGACGCGGGATCTGGATTCTGGACGATCTGACGCCGATCCGGCAGTGGACCGATGCGATCGCGGCCAAACCGCTCCACCTCTTTCAGCCGGTTCCGGGCACCGCCTGGCGCCGCCGCGGCGGTACCGGCGAACGACAGGCCGGCGAGAATCCACCGACGGGCGTGGTGTTGACCTATCACCAGAAAGACGAGGCCAAACTTCCGGTTACCCTCGAAATCGTGGATAGCCGAGGCACCGTGGTGCGTTCAATGAGTAGCGTGCCGAAGGCCAAGGACAATCACAGCGAGTATGAGTCGGACCCGAAGGCTGAGCTGGATACGAGTGCGGGTCTTCATCAGGTGATCTGGGACTTCTCGATGGAGGGTGCCCGGCGGATCAAGGGCGGCAAAATCGACACCGGCGATCCGGCCATGCCCCTCGAAGCCCGGCCCGGGACCTATGCCGCCCGTCTGACCGCCAATGGAGTCACCGAAACGGCCTCGATCACGTTCCGGGCCGATCCTCGGGTCAACGTCACCGAGGCGGACCGGGCCGCCCAGCTGGCGTTCGGCAACGAACTCCGGGATGCGCTCAACCGGATGGCCGACGGTGTCAATCAACTCCAAAACCTTCGAGCCCAGCTCAAGGAGCGCAACACCGCCTTGGCCGACAATACGGCGGCCAAGGATCTGATTGCCATGGCCGCGGCGCTGACCGGCAAGTTCGATTCGCTCGAAGCCAAAATCCACAACCCCGCCGCCGAGGTGACCTACGACATCCTCGCCTTCCGGGGCGGCTCTCGTCTCTACTCGAGGCTGGTTCCGGTCTATACCTGGGCCATCGACGGTGACGGCGCCCCGACCCAAGGCATGAAAGAAGTCGCCGCCGACCAAACCAAGGAACTCGACGCCTACCTCGCCGAGCTCCGCACGCTGATCGATCGTGACCTCGCCGCCATCAACGCCCGCGCCGCCCAACTTGGCGTCGGCCACATCATCGCTCCCACCCCGAAGCTCACTCCCTAACGCCGAGCGCCGAGATCCGACTATGTGGATTGCCACCGTGCCGATGTCCGAAGCGAGCGCCGACCTCACCCGCGCCGTTGAAGATCAAATGGGCTTGTATCCGGCCGAGTATAACCGCCCGGTCCACCCGGCCGGCGGCGGTACCTCCGGGATCGTCGCCTCCCATAGCCTGATCCCCGGCGCCTTGAAGCACGCCTTTTCGACCTTCGGCGCCTTGATGGACCCCGAGTTGCCGCTGTCCCGCCGCCACCACGAGCTGATCGCCACAATGGTTTCGGTCACCAATCGGTGCCGGTATTGAATTGACTCGCACGCAGAGTTTCTGCGTCGGGTCACGCTGGATGATGGGCTGATCGCCGCGGTGACGGCGGACTACACGACCGCGCCGTTGACCGACGCGGAGCGGGTGATGGTGGACTACGTGGTGCAGATTACCAAAGACGCCACCAAAGTAAGCCCGGCCCACCACGACCGGCTTCGGGCGGTGGGGTTCGATGACCGAGGCATTCTTCAAATCACGCTGATCGCGTCCTGGTTCAACTACATCAACCGGGTCGCCGATGCCCTCGGCGTCGGCCGCGACTAACCGAGAAGCGGTATGATGTCGGGCTCGATCTCTTCGGGGGTCTGCTTGGGGGCGTAACGTTCGAGTACGGTTCCGTCGGCATCGACCAGGAACTTGGTGAAGTTCCACTTGATCGATTCGGTGCCGAGGATCCCCTTCTGGGCCGACTTGAGATACTGGTACAGCGGGTGGGCGTCATCGCCATTGACCTCCACCTTGGCGAACATCGGAAAGGTCACGTCGTACTTAACCCCGCAGAACTGCATGATCTCTTCGTCGCTGCCGGGCTCTTGATTGGCGAACTGATCGCACGGAAAACCCAGAACCGTGAACTTCTGGTTCCGGTACCGCCGGTGCAGAGACTCGAGCCCCTTGTACTGCGGGGTGAACCCGCATTTACTGGCCACGTTGACGATCAACAGGACCTGACCCTTGAAATCCGCGAGGGAACGTTCCTTCCCATCGATCGTCTTGGCGGAATAGTCGTAGACGGACATCAGTCATCCCTTGTCGTGTGAAGTGTACATGTCGTCCAATTCGGTCGAGCCGAGCTCAACCAGGAACGCGGCGAGTCGCGTAGTGACCGCCTCGACGTATCGAGAGCCTTTGGCCGCGGTCGCCGCCGCCGGGTTGCCGACCCCGGTATCATCGGTGACAGCCGTCCATTGCCTCGGCGTCCAGGCCCAGCCTTGCCGAAAGCCTTCGACCGTGAACGGGCGGGCGGTTCCCGGGCCGGCGGTGACGAGCGGGAGAACCAATGGTGGCGCGAGATGGAGCATCACGCTCGTCTCGAGCTCGCCGGCATGGTCGCCGGGCTCCGCAAAATAAGGGCCGGGGTCGATCATCGCATACCAATTGACTTGGCACAGCAGCATGGCGGTAACGGCCGACAGCTCCCGGATGATCTGCCGAAAGTCGTTGCCGCCATGCCCGTTCAGAATGACAAGCTTCCGGACCCCGTGTCGGTCAAGGCTCGGGAGCAGGTCCTTGAGGACTTGGGTTTGAGTGCTCGGGTTGAGATTGAGGCAGAACGGAATGTCCCGCTGCCCCGTCTGAACTCCGAACGGAACGGCCGGCAGCACCAAGACCCGGGCACCAGCGGCCCAGGCCTGGCCGGCCGCCGCGGTTGCGATGGCTTGGCACTGGATCGTATCGGTGCCGTACGGTAAGTGGCGGTTGTGGGCCTCCGTCGCTCCCCACGGCAGCACCGCCACATCGTACCGAGTCGACTGGACGGTCGACCAGGTCGTTTCAGCCAGGACATAGGGTGGGCTCATCGCCCGCCAAGATCGCCGCTTGGACCCGGGGCTGCAACTGCTAGGACTGGCATCGGGTCCGGAAGTTGCCCCTCCAGGTTATGCGCTGTGGGGCGGTAGGGGCATTCGGCCCCGGCGAGGCCTCAGCTTGCTTACGGAGACCAATTCGTTGCGACGACCGAGTTCAGGACTGCAAGTCATTGTAATTGCTTGGCTTGCGATGATGGGCCCGGGTTGGTCGACGCCCCTGCTTGGGCAGGGTAACGGGTTCGAAGCCTATTTCCACCGGATCATCGATCGCGATCGGGGCTTGCCGGAAACCCAAGTCAACGCGTTGGCCCAGACGCCCGACGGTTACCTCTGGCTCGGAACCCGCCGAGGCCTGGTCCGCTACGACGGGCTCCGGTTCGAGACCGTCGCCAACACGGACAATGGGGCCATGGTCTCCGAGTGGGTCAACAGTCTCGTCGCGGACCGGCGGGGTCGGATTTGGGTCGGCACCACCTTGGGATTGATGCGCCTCGATCCAGGGGCTGGTCGGCCGGTGCCCATTCCATCGGTGCCGACTGAGACGATCTGGACGTTGTTTGAGGACCGGGACGGCCGGATCTGGGCCGGCACCGCCACTGGTCTCTTTCGCTCTGAAGGGCCGACGTTTCGTCGGGTCCCGGGCACCACGGGCGAAGGGGTCTTTGCCGTTGGCCAAGACGGAGCCGGCCGAATCTGGTTCGGTGGGCGGCGCCAGTTCGGCGTCGTCGCGGCCGATTCAGCGACCCTGTTCCAAACCGCGATCAAGCTCCTGGCTCCGTCGGTGCTTGCCTTGACCCCCGACCGGCAGGGCGGATTCTGGGTCGGCAGTCGGTTCGGGTTCCGGCGGATTCGAATCGATTCGGCCGGCCGCCCGACACTCGAGCGCCTGGTCCCAACGGCAAAGAACGGAGCCCCTGAGCCCGTATGGGCGTTGGGGACGACGACCCGGGACGGAACGCTGTTCGTCGGCACCGTGTCGGATGGGTTGATGATCTGGGACGGTACGAGACTGAGTCGATTTGGCGTGAAGGACGGGCTCAGTTCACGTTTGATTCTTGGCATGCTGGTCGACTCACGCGATCGAATCTGGGTCGGCACCGGCGCCGGCATGGATCGGTTTCAACGAACAGCCTTCTCCACCTTTGGCGTCGAGCAGGGGCTGCCAGGGGAGTCGATCTGGGCCGTTCACGGGATCGGAAACTCCGTGTGGGCCTCGGCGTTTGATGGGAGCGTCAACGAGTACAGTGGTGACCGGTTTGCTCCGATCGTACCCTCGAACGGGCCGGCCTCGGGATCGGTACCAGCCTGGCCGATGCGAGACGGATCGCTGTTGGTGGCCGAGCGTTCTGAG
This sequence comes from Gemmatimonadota bacterium, assembly GCA_043769075.1. Lineage (GTDB taxonomy): Bacteria > Gemmatimonadota > Gemmatimonadetes > Gemmatimonadales > GWC2-71-9 > SHZU01. The sequence continues at coordinate 12,101 of JAYVJS010000103.1, forward strand.
CGGGTGGTTCGTTTGTCGCGGCGCGGCCGCGAGGATCTGACCACCCGGTTCGGGCTGCCGAAAGGGCCGATCGTCAACGGGATCTTCGAGGATCGCCAGGGAGCGGTCTGGTTTTCGACTGATACCGGCCTCTATCGGTCCACCGGGGGCGCCGCGGTCCCTGTGTCCGCCCGAATCGGGCTGCCACTCGACGAGCCGCCGCGAATCATGGTGGAGGATACGGCTGGCCGTCTCTTTCTCGGCCGGCCCGGTGTGACCATCGTCCATGGGGATTCGATTCAACGGGTTGGTGCCGGCGACGGTCTCACCGACCCTCGGGTGTATGCTCTGCTTCCCGACGGTCCGAACCTCTGGATCGGAACGGCGGACAGCGGTCTATATGTTCTGCGCCACGGGAAGGTGACCCATCTTGGCCGACGGGATCGCCGGCTCGGCGTCGAGACCCTCGGTGTCGTAGCCGACAATCGAGGCAGTCTCTGGCTCACCTCGAGCTTCGGCCTGGTTCGAGTCGGCCGCGCCGGGCTCGAAGCCATGGCCGACGGGTTGAGTGATGTACTTACGATCCGAAGCTTCGATCGAGACGACGGCCTCCCGACGACGGAATTCAACGGGAACTACCAGTCCGCGCCGTTCAAGGACCCCGCCGGCCGGCTTTGGCTTCCAAGCTACGCCGGAGTCGTCCGGGTTGACCCGGATCAACT
>JAYVJS010000104.1:0-8146 GCA_043769075.1 Gemmatimonadota bacterium
GCACCGATGTGATTCGCGAGACCGGCGATCTCGTCTCCCCGTCTCTCTCGGCCTATTGGGATTCGCTCGGAGTTGCGCCCGATCAGGCCCAGCGTCGGTTGGCCCTACACCCGGTCTCGATCACGGCAGTGGGCGGTGTCGACGGCGGTCGGTTCGTGGCCGGCCTCGCGGCGATGGGATTGGTGGTTGATCAGGCTGGGGTGGTCGACGTCGTCCTGGCCGATGACTACCTCCATCGCGATCTGGGCGATCTCAATCGAGAGGCGCTGACCACCGGCCGCCGGTGGCTGCTGGCCCGGCCCTTGGGCACCGAGTTGTGGCTCGGCCCGCTCTTCGTGCCCGGCGTGACGGCCTGCTGGGCTTGCCTCTCCCACCGGATTCGCCAGCACCGGCCGGTCGATGCCTTCCTGGCCGACACCGGGGCGGCGGTGGCGGCGATCGGCGCCGAGGGGCCGGCGACGTCGCACCTGGCACTCGGTTGGTTAGGCACCTCGCTCGTGAACGCCGTCGCTACCGATCGGTGGTCCGAGTTGGAAGGCGACCTTCGGATCTTCGAGACGATTCAGGGGAAGGTGACTCACCACCCAGTCGTGCGGCGCCCTCAGTGCGCGGCGTGCGGCGATCCCGGTCTCTATGCCGAGCAAACCAACGTGGCGCCCAGCCTCCGATCCCGGCCGAAAGCGATTGGGCTGGCCAACGAACAACGATCCGCGCCTCTGGCGGCGACCTATCGCCGGTTTCGCCGGCACGTGGGCGCGCCGACGGGGGTGATCACCGGCCTCACCGCCCATCACGCCACCGGAGCCGCGGCGATTCACGCGGTCAGCGCCGGCCCGATCGTGGCCCTCCGATACCGCGGGCTCGACGGTCTCCGAGCCGGTCTGGCCAGCACCAATGCCGGCAAGGGCACCACCCGGCTTCGAGCCCGGGTGTCGGCGCTCGGAGAGGCCCTCGAACGGCACTCGGGGGTGTTCCAAGGCGATGAGCTTCGGATCCAGGCCCGGCTCGCCGATCTCGAGGGCGCGATCGATCCGAATCGGTGTATGCACTTCAGCGAGGCCCAGTATCAGGATCGGGCCCGGCGTAACGCGCTCTCCAGTCCGGCCGACCGGATTCCCCCTCGATTCGACCCCGCCGCGCCCTCGGATTGGACCCCGCTGTGGTCGCTGGCCACCGGGAAGCAGTCGTTTCTGCCCACGATGCTCGTCTATCACGACTATCCCGCCACCCCGGATGAACGGACCTGCATTGCGACGTCCAATGGGGCCGCGTCGGGCAACTGCCTCGAGGAAGCGGCGCTCCACGGACTGCTCGAGTTGGTCGAACGCGACTGCGTGGCGATGTGGTGGTATAACCGAGCGGCCCGACCGGCGGTCGACCTGACCGGCCTTGAAGACCGGTTTACCCGGCGGATGCGCCGCGCCTACGCCAGCCTCGGCCGGGAATGGTGGTTGCTTGATCTGACCAACGACCTCGAGATTCCCTGCTACGCCGCTGTCTCCCGGCAGGTTGGCCATGAGCCCGAGGAGCCGCTGTTCGGATTCGGCGCTCATCTCGATCCGGCCATCGCCCTCCGCCGCGCCCTCACCGAACTCAACCAAGTCGTCGTCGCCCGGGACGGCCGGAACACGCCGTTTTCAACCGACCCTCGGATGGCCTCATGGCTGGCGGACGCCACGGTGTCGCGGCATCCGTACCTGGCACCCCGGGTCGGCGCGGCTGAGCGACGAGGCTCGCTGGCTACCGCCGATGTGTACCACGACCTCAAGCTCTGCGTCGATCGCCTCGTCGCCGCCGGTCTCGATCCGTTGGTGCTCGACCAGACTCGTCCGGATATCGGTGTGCCGGTCGCCAGAGTGGTGGTCCCGGAGTTACGCAACTTCAGAATCAGGCTGGCTCCGGGTCGCTTGTACACCGTGCCACACCGGCTCGGTTGGGTCCCGCGCGAGTGCGCGGAAGGGGATCTCTATCCCGTGGGGTTCATCCTGTAGTTTGTGTTCCGTTCATTCTCCGAGGAGATCATATGCAAGACGAGTTGCGCAAGAAGATGGGCAAGGTCATCGCCCACGCCTGGTCCGACGAAACCTATCGCAAGCGGCTCCATACCCATCCGCACGACGTCCTCACCGAGGCCGGACTCACGGTGTCGCGGTCGCACAAGATCAAGGTGTTTGAGGACACCGACGACACCCTCCATTTCGTGGTCCCCCGGCGGCCGGCCCATCTGACCGCCGAGCACCTCACCAGCGACCGAGTTCACGCGGACATCTGCAAGATCTCGTGCTAACTGGTGGGACCCGAGCCGAGGCGGACTCGCTGATCTGGCGAGCTCGCCCCGGTGTCGCGATCGAAGCAACGCCCGACGGGTGGATTGTCCGCTACGCGGGAGCGAGCGTCCCGCTGGGCCCGGGGTCGCCCGCCTTGCGAGCGGCGCTCGACCGGCTGGTTGGCGACGGGGCCGACGAAGACGCCCTCGCGGATCTCGTTGGGGTCGAAGGCGCCACCCGGCTCGCCGAGTGGTACGTCCTGTTGGAGTCACTCCAGGCAATCGGCGCGATCGAATGGGGCGTCGCGGGGCTGGGACCGCGAGCCCGGCTGATTCCGTTGAGCGTCCGGTTCCGACCGACCGCCGGCGGCTTCGATTCAGAGGTGGCCGGTACAATCTCGAGTTATGCCCTGATCCGCCGGGTCGGTGACACCTGGTGGATCGAGTCGCCACTGTCGTCCGCCCGGGTGGAGGTGGCCGGCGAAGAGTTCCCGGTTCTGATCCGGGCGTTCGGACGACTGCTCCATGCCGCCGGAATGCTCACCGACGCCGACGAGGTGATGACCAGGGTGGGATGGTCGTTTCACGACGCGCTGTTCCACGCCCGGAGCCGGATGGGACGCCGCGATGCGGCCTTCGGCGCCCGGCCGGACGGCGAGCCCGTCGACCCCCTGCCTCGGCCGGCCCGCCCTCACGATCCTGCCGCCCGGATCACTCTGGCGCCCCTCGGGAACCCGGACGGCGGTCCGTCTTTCGACCAAGTGCTGGTGGTGCGCCGTTCAGGGCGGCGCTACGGCATTAGGCCGGTCGACATCGTCCAGCTCGGCCTGCTGTTGAGCCGGGTTGCGGCGGACCGCCACGATGGGGTCGCGGTTTGGCGAACCTACCCGAGCGGAGGGGCCTGCTATCCCCTCGAGTGCTACCTCGCGGTGGAACGGTGTGAGGGACTGGCGCCGGGTGTTTATCGTTACGATCCCAGCGCTCACGCGCTCGATCCCGTCTCCGCCGATGCCGATGCCGGGACCGAGCTTCTTGCTTGGTACCGGGGCAAAGCAGCGGCCGACGTTCTCCAGGTGGTCCTCCTCTTGACCTGCCACATGGAGCGGGTCAATCGCCGGTACCAGGCCGTGGCCTACGCCTTAGTCCTCAAGGAAGTGGGCTGCCTGTTCCAATCGTTGTATCTCGCCGCGACGGCCATGGGGCTCGCTCCGTGCGCGCTCGGTGGCGGCGACAACGAGCTGATCGCCCGGGTCCTCGGCGTCGATCCCGTGGTCGAGGCACCGGTCGGCGAGTTTCTCATCGGCTCGAGTCCGTCGATCCTTGCCTAGTCGGTCGACCCTCGTTCAGGGGATGGCCCACACGGCCGAATCGGCCCGATAGGTCTCGCGCCCGCCCATGACGGTCAGCAAAACCTTGGCGTCCATGAGTCGGGCGGGTGGCTCGGCCAGGATGTCCTTCGACAACACCACGAAATCAGCCAACTTGCCGGTCTCGAGGGTGCCCTTGTCGGACTCCTCGAAGCTGGCGAAGGCACCATCGCGGGTAAAGTGCTTCAGCGCCGTTGCGACCGAGACTCGATTCTCCGGGTACCAGCCCCCGCTCGGCGTACCAGCAACGGTGGTCCGGTTGACGGCGGTATTGATGCCCTTGAGCACCTCCATGGTAAAGACCGGAAAATCACTCCCGAAGGCCTGAATCGCGCCGGCGTCGTCGAGCTTCTTGAACGCGTTGGCCCTCGACGCGCGGGCGGGCCCAAGCAACCCCGCGTAGTTGCCGAGCGTGGTGGCATCGGGGTAGGCAAACATCGCCTGGGTCGAGGCAATGACGCCCAGCCGTTTGAAACGGGGCAAGTCGGCCGGGTCCGGGACTTCGAGGTGTTCGATCCGGTGGCGGCGGCCCGAGGAGTGGTTGGTCCGGGCCGCGGCTTGGTAGGCGTCGAGCGCCATCCTGATCGCCTGGTCGCCGATGGCGTGCAGCATGATCTGGAGGCCGGCCCTGTCGTATTGGGCCACGGCGCGATTGAGGGCTTCCTGCCGCCACATTGGAATTCCGGCGTCGGTTCCAGCCCCGACGTAGGGCTTCAGCATCGCCGCCGTCTTGGCGTCGACCGTCCCGTCCAGCATTCCTTTGGCGGCGCCGAATTTGAGGAACGGGCCTCGGTACTTTTCTTTCAGTTTGAGGTAGCCTGCCAGCGTCGAATCGGTGGCCCCCTCTGTGAACGGCACCGCCACGTAGAACCGAACCGCGAAACTCTTTCGGGCCAAGTTCCGCTCGAACGCGGTCATTTCGGCCGGTGAGAGGCCGTTCACGAGGTGAACGGAGGTGAGGCCGAACGAGGCGGCTCGCGTCATGATCCGCTGAAGGGCCAGGTCGGCCTCGTCGGGTGTCGGTTCAGGCAGGAGCCGGGTGACCAGATCCATCGCCGACTCCTTGAATTCGCCGGTCAGCTCGCCGGCCCGATCTCGTTCGATCCGCCCGTTAGGCGGATCCTGGGTGGTCCGGTCGACACCGACCTTCGCGAGTGCCAGGCTGTTGACGAGGACCATGTGACCGTCCCGCTCCCAGATGACCACCGGGCGATCCGGAAAGACCGAGTCGAGTTGGCGCCGATCGGGGGTTCGGTTCGGAAAATCATTGTAGGCCCAACCCCGGCCTTGAATCCAACCGGTCGGGTGGCTTGCGGCGTGGGTCCGAAGCCGAGTAATGATCTCGGCCAGGCTGCCGCCGTCATCGAGATCGGCGCGGTCGGTTGGGCTGAAGTGCCAATGGGAGTCGATGAACCCCGGCACGACCAAGCGGCGGCCCAGGTCGGTGACGACGGTCGTTGGGCCTTTTCGGCGTTGAACCTCCGCCGTGGTGCCGACGGCCACCAAGCGATCCTCCCGCACGGCCAGGGCCTCCGCGTACGGACGAGCGGCGGTACCGGTCCAGATCCGGCCGTTGATGAAGATCCGGTCCGGTGGCGGCGACGGCTGAGCCAGGGCGACGATGGCGAGGGCGGCGGCCCCAAGGGAGAAGATCGGCATGGACCAGTGGGTAAGAGTGCCGAAAGATGGCCGCCCCGCGGGGGCGAGGGCAACGCTGGCGAGCTGAAAGGCGGTATTATTGACAATCCCCCCGAAGAGCACTGAATGCGAAACGCCCTGGTGGCCCTGGCCGCCCTGTTTTGTTCAACCGCTGTCGGGGCCATGGCCCAACGCCCGGGATTTGACGTCGTCATCACCGGCGGGCGGGTCATGGACCCCGAGTCGAAGCTCGATGGCATTCGCTCGATTGGAATCCGGGGCGGCAAGATCGTCGCGATCGCCGCCGGCCCCTTGAAGGGCACGACGACGATCGACGCGAAGGGGCTCGTCGTGGCGCCTGGATTCATCGACCTTCACGCGCACGGGCAGGACGATGAAAACTATCGGACCTTCGCGACCGACGGCGTAACGACCGCCCTCGAACTCGAGGTCGGTGTCGCCGACATTCCCGGGTTCTATGCGGCCCGCACTGGCAAGTCGTTGATCAACTTCGGCGCCTCGGTCGGTCACATTCCGCATCGGATGGCGGTGATGAACGACCCCGGCACCTTCCTGCCGGTCGGCGTCGGCGGGCGCGATCCTGCCTCGGCGGAGCAGATCGCCGAGATCAAGCGGCGGATCGATACCGGACTTGCGGCCGGCGGTCTCGGCGTCGGCTTCGGGCTCCAGTACACGCCCGGCGCGAGCAAGTTCGAAGTCCTCGAGGCCTTTCGTGCCGGGGCGAAGTACCACGCCCCCGCGTTCGTCCACACCCGATCGTGGGGCACCACCGATCCGGGTAGTTCGGTGGAATCCTATTTGGAGGTGATCGCGGCCAGCGCCATCACCGGGGCACCACTCCACTTCGTCCATCTCAACAGTTCAAGTCTCGAATCGACCCCGTTGACGCTCGCGCTGGTGGCGGAAGCCCGTGCGCAGGGCCAGGACGTCACCGCCGAGGCCTATCCGTACAGCGCCGGGCTCACCGAGATCAGTTCCCCGTTGCTCGACCGGTTTGTGGGTGGCCCGGACAGCATGTTTGCCAAGCTGATGCTGGTCAGCACCGGCGAGCGCCTGACCCGCGAAACGTTCGCGGCGAAGCGGATGCCAGGCGCCATGGTCATCCTGTTCCTCAACACCGCGGAAATGGAAGCCATGGCGATGACGAGCCCGCTAACCTCGATCGCGAGCGACGGCGGATTGCGACAGGGGAAAGGCCATCCCCGGACCGCCGGCACCAGCGGCCGGACCCTCGGCTACTATGTCAGGGAGACCAAGCAGATCAGCCTGATGGAGGCGATCCGGAAGTTGGCGCTGATGCCGGCCCAGCGATTGGAAGGCGTGGCCCCGATCTTCAAGAACAAGGGCCGGATCCGGATCGGCGCCGACGCCGATATCACGGTGTTCGATCCCGCCACGGTGGCTGACAAGTCCACCTATCAGCAGCCGGCTCTGCCGTCGATAGGGTTCCGGTACGTGCTGGTGAACGGGGTACCCGTTGTCACCGATGGCGTGCTTCAGGATGGGCAGTTTCCCGGGCGGGCGGCTCGCGGCGTGGTTCGCTGACGTCGGGGTTCCATAGCTTCACGAACGAGGTGCAAAGATGTTGGTAACGGCTCGCGGCTCCTTTGCCGCGCTGATGACGATTGTTGGTCTGGCGGTGGCAACCCGCACGTCCCTCCTGATCGCTCAAGATCCCAAGACGGATCCCCGTCCCGCACCACCTCGCGCCGAGGGGGTGGGGCCCTTCGCTCGGCTCATCATCCGGAATGCGACGCTGATCGACGGGACGGGCGCGCCGCCCCGAGGGCCGGTCGACATCGTGGTCGAGCAGAACCGGATCATTGCTGTCACCACGGTTGGCGCCACCGTCGGCGACATGCGGCCCGGCGGCCGGCCGCAGGGAGGAACGAAAGAGATCGACGCCACCGGGATGTACGTGCTCCCCGGGTTCATCGACCTCCATTTGCACTCCGGCGATACTCCCAAGACCCCGGAGGTCGAGTACGTCTACAAACTCTGGATGGCCCACGGAATCACCACCGGTCGCGGGGTTCCGTTCGCGTCGCCTGGGTTTTCCGAGAGCGAGAAAGGCCGGAGTGCGCGGAACGAGATCACCGCGCCTCGGATGTTCACCTACCGGCTCCCGTTTGACGAGTGGGACGGCGCCATCGAAACCCCCGCCAAGGCGCGCGAGTGGGTCCAGATGGCGGCCAAGACTGGGATCGACGGCCTCAAGCTCACGGCCTATCCGCCTGAAATCATGGCGGCGCTGCTCGACGAAGCGAAAAAGCTCGGCCTCGGATCAACCGCCCACCTGGCTCAGACCGGCGTGGCCCAGATGAACGCGCGCGACGCCGTCCGGCTTGGCCTCGGTACGGTCACCCATTTCTACGGCTTGTTCGAGGCTCTGTATGACGGCCACGGCGTCCAGCCCTGGCCGCCCGGTTACAACTACGCCGACGAGCAATGGCGGTTCGGGCAGGTCGCCCGCCAGTGGAATTTGGTCCACAAACAGGGGAGCCCGGAGTGGAAAGCTCTCCTCGAAGAGTTCAAGTCTCGCCACGTGATCCTCGATCCGACCATGACGGCCTACCTGGCCAGCCGCGACGTGATGCGCCGAAGCACCGCCGAGTGGCATGAGAAGTACACCCTTCCGTCGCTGTGGGATTTCTATCAGCCCAACCGCGCCAACCACGGTTCGTACTACTTCGATTGGACCAGCTGGGACGAGACGGCGTGGCGGAGTTTCTATCGGGTCTGGATGGACTTTCTCAACGACTACAAGAACATCGGCGGCCGGGTCACCGTCAGCTCCGACGCGGGTTACATCTACAACACGTTCGGCTTCTCCACGATTGAAGAGATGGAACTG